>SKYZ01000467.1 GCA_007127625.1 Aquisalimonas sp.
CCAGAGCCAGTGCAAGCAGGGCGGTCACGAACGACAGTGCAGGACGCATGGGCGGATCTCTCCGGCTGGGCTATTGATGCTAATGATAATGATTCCCATTCATGACTGCAAAGAAAACCGCGCCCGTTGTTGTGCTCACCCGGCGTGGCTGCTATTGATTCCCTGGTGTCGCATCTCCTGCCATCCGCCTCCGGTTTCACCGGGCGCACGGGTTGCCGCGACAACACGGGGGGCGCCGACAGGCGCCCCTGGTCCATCCGCGGTGCCAGTGACCCCCTGGCGCAGCGCCTATCCGAGGGTTTACCGCCCATGATCGTCACCCCTGGTCCCCAGCCCGGAAAGTTGCGGCAGGCCGTCCGCGAGACCTACCACGCCGACGAGACCCGCATGATCAACCAGCTCGCCAGGGAGGCGGCCAGCGATGCCACGCACAGGGAGAATGTTGCCCGCGAGGCGACACGGCTCGTCCAGCATGTGCGCGACAACCGCGTCTCCCAGGGCGGCGTGGACGCGCTGCTGCACGAGTACGACCTCTCCAGCAAGGAAGGCGTCGTCCTCATGTGCCTGGCCGAAGCGCTGATGCGGGTGCCCGATTCCACCACCGCCGACCGCCTGATCCAGGACAAGATCAGCACCGGTGACTGGGAATCCCACCTGGGCCACAGCGAGTCCATCTTCGTCAACGCCTCCACCTGGGGGTTGATGCTCACTGGCCGCGTGGTGCGGTTCGACGAACGCTCCACCGGCGATCTCGCCTACACCGTGCGGCGCATGGTCCAGCGCAGCGGCGAACCGGTTATCCGCCAGGCCATCCGCCAGGCCATGCGCATCATGGGCAAGCAGTTCGTCATCGGACGCACCATCGACGAGGCCATCAAGCGCGCCCGGGAGGACGAGAAGCAGGGGTATCGCCACTCCTACGACATGCTGGGCGAGGCCGCTCGCACCATGGACGACGCCGACCGGTACTACGCCGCCTACCAGAACGCCATCAAGGCCATTGCCAAGGCCGGCAAGGGTCGCGGTGTGCTGGACGGCCCCGGCATCTCGGTGAAGCTCTCGGCGCTGCACCCCCGCTACGAGTTCGGCCACTTCAACCGCAGCCGCGACATCCTGGTGGAGCGCCTGGGCCACCTCTCGGAGCTGGCCCGGGACGCGGACATCGGCCTGTGCGTGGATGCCGAGGAAGCCGACCGGCTGGACATTTCCCTGGATGTCATCGAGGCGGTGGCCGGCGATGGCAGTCTGGCCGGCTGGCACGGCTTCGGCCTGGCCGTGCAGGCCTACCAGAAGCGCGCCGCACCGCTGATCGACTGGCTGGCGGACCTGGCCGACCGCCACGACCGGCGGCTGATGGTCCGACTGGTAAAGGGCGCCTACTGGGACAGCGAGGTCAAGCGCGCCCAGGAAAGCGGCTACCCGGAGTACCCGGTGTTCACCCGCAAGGCCAGCACCGACGTCTCCTACCTGGCCTGCGCCCGGCGCATGCTCCGCGCGGGTGCCGAGCGCATCTATCCGCAATTCGCCACCCACAACGCCCAGACCCTGGCCTGGGTGATGGAGGAGGCGGGCGACGCACCCTACGAGTTCCAGCGCCTGCACGGCATGGGCGAGGCCCTGTACGAGCCGGTGGTGGGGCGACGCGGCAACCACCGGCCGGTGCGCATCTACGCCCCGGTGGGCAGCCACGAGGAGCTGCTGCCCTACCTGGTGCGGCGACTGCTGGAGAACGGTGCCAACAGCTCCTTCGTCAACCGGATCCAGGACGAGAAGCTACCCATTGACGAGATGATCGCCGACCCGGTGGAGGCCGTGCGGGAACTCAAGAACAAGCCCCATCCCCGCATCCCGCTGCCAGCCCACCTCTACGGCGAACAGCGGCGCAACTCCAAGGGCGTGAACCTGGCCGACCACCAGGTGGTGGAACCCCTCGGGGAGACCATGTCCCGGGCCGCCGACAGGGGCTGGAAGGCAGCGCCGCTGATCGGCGGCAAAGCAAGGCACGGCAAGGCAGAGCCGGTCAACAACCCGGCCCGGCACAGCCAGCAGGTCGGCGAGGTCACCTGGGCCACGCCGGAGCAGGCCGACGAGGCCGTGGCCATGGCTGCGCGGACGGCACCGGAGTGGGCGGCAACCCCGGCCAACGAACGGGCCAAGTGCCTGGAACGCATGGCCGAGCTCATGGAAGAGCACATGGCCGAGCTCATGGCCCTGTGCGTTCGCGAGGCGGGCAAGGGCGTCCCCGATGCGGTGGCGGAGGTCCGCGAAGCGGTGGACTTCTGCCGCTACTATGCGCAGCGCTGCCGCCTGGATTTCGGCGCGCCCATGCCGCTACCGGGCCCCACCGGCGAGAAGAACGAGATCGCCCTGCACGGCCGCGGCGTGTTCGTGTGCATCAGCCCCTGGAACTTCCCCCTGGCCATTTTCACCGGCCAGGTCACGGCCGCACTGGCCGCCGGCAACACCGTGGTGGCCAAGCCGGCGGAGCAGACCAGTCTGATCGGTGCCCGGGCTGCAGCCCTTCTCCACGAGGCAGGCATCCCGCCGGAAGTACTGCACCTCCTCCCTGGTGCCGGCGAGATTGGCGGCCGCCTGGTGGCGGACGAGCGCATCAGTGGCGTCGCGTTCACCGGCTCCGTGGCCACGGCCCGGCGCATCAACCAGACGCTGAGCCAGCGTCAGGGGCCGATCATTCCCCTGATCGCCGAGACAGGCGGCCAGAACGCCATGATCGCCGACTCCACCGCACTGCCGGAACAGCTGGTGCGTGACGTGCTCATCTCGTCGTTCCAGAGTGCCGGCCAGCGCTGCTCGGCGCTGCGCGTGCTGTACGTGCAGGAGGATGTCGCCGATCACGTGCTGACCATGCTCAACGGCGCCATGCAGGAACTCACCGTGGGCGACCCGGCGTGGCTGGCCACCGACGTGGGCCCGGTGATCGATACCGAGGCACGGGACAACCTGATGGCGCACGTGGAGGCCATGCGGCGCAGCAGTCGGGTCATCGGCGAAACACCGCTACCGAAGGAAACCCGGGAAGGCACCTTCGTGCCCCCCATCGCCTTCGAGATCAGCGGCATCGACGCCCTGGACGATGAGCACTTCGGCCCCATCCTGCACGTGGTCCGCTACAAGGCGCGGGACCTGGACCGGGTGATCGACGCCATCAACGCCACCGGCTACGGCCTCACCATGGGCGTGCACAGCCGCATCGACGCGGTGGCGGAACGGGTGGCCCAGCGGGCGCGTGTCGGGAACCTGTACGTCAACCGCAACCAGATCGGTGCGGTGGTGGGGGTCCAGCCCTTCGGCGGCGAAGGGCTTTCGGGGACCGGCCCCAAGGCCGGCGGCCCGCGCTACCTGCACCGCTTCGCCACCGAGCGCACGGTCACCGTGGATACCACGGCGGCCGGCGGTAACGCCTCGCTGTTCGCCATGGGGGACGAGGAGGACCTGCCGCGTTAGGGAAACGCTGCTTCGCCCCGGTTATCCGGCGCGAAGCAGCGCGGTGGCGGTATCCAGCAACCGGCTGGCGAAGCCCCACTCGTTATCGTACCAGGCGCAGACCTTCACCAGGCCGTCGCCGCCCATGCGGGTCATGGACGGGTCGTAGGTGGCGGACACGGTGGTGTGGTTGAAGTCCACCGAAACCAGGTCCTCGTCGGCGACGGCGAGGATGCCCTCGAGCTCGCCCGCAGCAGCGTCCCGGAGCATGCGGTCCACCTCGTCGGCGGACGTGGCCCGAGCCGCCCGGAAGGTCAGATCCACCAGCGAGACGTTGATGGTGGGCACGCGCACGGCGAAGCCGTCCAGGCGGCCCGCCAGCTCCGGCAGCACCTTGCCCACCGCGGCGGCGGCACCGGTGCGGGTGGGGATCATGGACTGGGTCGCGGAGCGGGCGCGCCGCGGGTCCTTGTGGTAGACGTCGGTGAGCACCTGGTCGTTGGTGTAGGAGTGCACCGTGGTCATCAGCCCGTGCTCGATGCCGATCTGCCGGTGCAGCGGCGCGGCCACCGGCGCCAGGCAGTTGGTGGTGCACGAGGCGTTGGAGATCACCGTGTGATCTGCTCTCAGCGTCCGGTGATTGACGCCGTAGACGATGGTGGCGTCGACGTCGTCGCCGGCCGGCGCGGAAATCACCACCTTGCGGGCGCCGGCGTCTAGGTGCGCTTGGGAGCCGGAGCGGCTGGCAAACAGGCCGGTGCACTCCAGCACGGCATCCACGCCGAGTTCCGCCCAGGGCAGGCGCCCGGGATCCGGCTCCGCCAGCACGCGCACCCGCTGGCGGTCCACCAGCAGATCATCGCCGTCCACCCCGACATCGGCGGCGAACCGGCCGTGGACGGTATCGTGCCGCAACAGGTAGGCATTCGTGGCGGCATCACCCAGGTCGTTGATGGCGACGACTTCCAGGGTCTCGCCGCGCTCCTGCTCGACGATGGCGCGCAGGGCATTCCTGCCGATGCGCCCGAAACCGTTGATGGCAATGCGGTAGGCCATGGCGTGCCTCCAGAGAGAGTTTCTCGATGACGGGTCAGGCCGAGACGCCCAGATACTTGCCCAGCACCTCGTCGTCGGTCATCGCGGCCTTGTCGGTGGCCTCGTGGACAATGTGCCCCTCGGCCATGAAGTAGGCCCGATCCGCGGCCATGGCCGCGGCCTTGACGTTCTGTTCGATGAGCAGCACCGCCACGCCCCCCTGGCTGAGATCCCGCAGGCCCTGGGCAACAGTCTCCACCACCGAGGGCGCCAACCCTTCCGTGGGCTCGTCCAGGATCAGGCAGCCGGGATTGGTCACCAGCGCCCGGCCGATGGCCAGCATGGAGCGCTCGCCGCCGGAGATCTGGTTGCCGAAGGACTTGCGGCGCTGGCCCAGGGACGGGAACAGGTCGTAGACCGCCTCCACAGTCCACGCCTCCCCGGTGGGGCCGGCGCGCAGGTTCAGGCGCAGGTGCTCGTCCACGGTCAGCGACGGGAACAGGCGCCGCCCCTGGGGCACGTACCCCACCCCGAGCCGGGCGATGCGATGGGGCGACATGCCCTGGACGTCCGTGCCGAAGACACGGATGGTCCCCGCTGCGCGTGGTGGAGTCAGCCCCAGGAGCGCCCGCGCCAGGGTGGTCTTGCCAACGCCGTTCCGGCCCATCAGGGCCACGCATTCCCGCCCCACCTGCAGGTGCAGGTCGTGGAGGGCGTGACTGAGGCCATAGTGGGCGTCGAGACCAGTGACTTCGATGATCGGCTCAGCCATTGGCACGCCCCAGATAAATATCGCGGACACCCTCGTGGGCTGCAATCTCCGCTGGATCCCCTTCGGCGAAGACTTCGCCGTGGTGGAGCACGGAGATGCGTTCGCTGAGTTCCAGCACCATGTCCATGTCGTGTTCGATCATGACCAGGGTCACCTCCCTGGGCAGTTCGCGAATGATGTCCATGAGCCCCTGACGCTCGACGCGGGACAGGCCCGCAGCAGGCTCGTCGAGAAGAAGCAGGCGCGGCTTGCGCGCCAGCACCATGGCCAGCTCCAGCTGCCGCAGCGTGCCGTGGGAGAGCTCGGAGACCGGATCGTCCAGCAGCGGCGTCAGCCCCAGCTGATCGGCTGTGGCCAGCAGATCGTCGTCCACGGCCTCCTGCCAGGGCTGCCACAGAGAAGGCAACCGCCCGGAGCCCCGGGCCAGCGCCAGGTTCTCGCGCACACTCACCGTCGGCACCAGGGTGGAGACCTGATAGGTGCGCCCGAGCCCCTTGAGGGTGCGGCGGATCACCGAGTCCCGGGTGATCCGCTCGCCGAAGAAATGGATGTCACCCCGATCAGGACGCAGCTCTCCGGCGATCATGTTGAACAGCGTGGTCTTGCCGGCGCCGTTGACGCCGATCAGACCACGCCGCTCGCCGGGAGCGACGGAGAGGTGAACGTCGCTGGCGACCACCAGCGAGCCAAAGGACTTGGCGACACCAGCGACGTTCAGGGCCATCTCCTGGTTCATGCCGTTCCTCCTCGGCTCCGTTCAGAGTTCGTCGTAGAAGGGATCGGAGCAGTCCTCCGGCGGGAAGTTACGGCTGTCCGGCTCGTTGGCCATGTACTCCTCCGGATCGTACGGCCCGAACTGGCTCACTTCCTCGTAGGTCTCCACGGGCACGTTCACCAGTCGCCCGTCCCGCTCCTGCACCTCGTAGATGTAGATGTTCTGGACCGGGTTGCCGTAGTCGTCCAGGTAGAAGGGGCCACGCGGCGCGTCCGGCATCTCCGTTGCCCGCAGGGCGCTGATAACCGGCTCGCGGTCCGTGCTGCCGGCCTCTTCCACCGCGTCGATGGCCATGCGGAACGCCACGTAGCCGTGTTCCGCCGGGGCCAGCGGCATGGTGTCCTCGCCGTGCATCTCCCAGAAGGCGTCGCGGAAGGCGATGAAGTTCTCCGTCTCCAGACCCTCGGCGTACTGCAACGCGGACATGCCTCCGAGAGCGGCATCGCCCATCTCCGGCAGGTCGCCAACGGCAAAGAAGTTGGAACCGCCGATCAGCGGCATGCGCTGGTCAACGCCGAAGTCGTGGTACTGCTGGAAGAACGCCAGACCGTCGCTGCCGGCACCGTTATACATCACCGCGTCACCCTCGGGCAGGGTGGCCAGAATGGAGCTGTAGTCGGAGGTACCGGTGGGGTGCCAGATGCGCTCCACCGACTCACCCCCGGCGGCACAGAAGGATTTGAGGAAACCGCCGATCTGGTTGTACGGGAAGGAGTAGTCCTGCCCCACCATGACGATTTCCTTGTGCCCGAGTTCCTCCACCACGTACTCGCCAAAGGCGAACATGGGCTGGGCACCGGTCCAGCCGGCGCGGACCACGTTCTCCGCCCGGTCACGCATGGTGATGTCCTCCGGTGCGGAGTAGGAGATCACGGTGGGCATGCCGGAGTCCCGTGCCCAGTCCAGACCGGCCAGGCCGGTGCTCCCGAGCACGGGGCCGACAACGATGTCCACGTCGTCCCGGGACTGCATGGCACGCAGACGGTCCACCACGACTTCCGGGTCGCCCTGGGAGTCGTAGAAGGTGACCTCGATGTTGTGGCCGGCGACGCTGTCGCCGACTTCTTCGATGGCGAGCTCAACGCCCATGCGCTGCTGTTCACCGAAGAACGAGAACACCCCGCTGGTGGGGCCAATGACGCCCACGTGTACCGTGTCATCCGCCTGCGCCTGGAACGCGGCCAGGGCCAGGGCGGAGACCCCGCCGATCATGAGAGTTCTGGATGTTGTCATGGCGTACTCCTCCTCCGAGTGCGCTTTTCTGCGTTATGAGGAAGCCGTTGCCGACTTCGCTTTACGATTCCGGAACTGTCCGAACACCTCCGCCAGCCCTCGGGGCATAAGCAGGATGCACAGGAGCAGAACCAGCCCGATTACCATGGTGTGACGATCCGTGAACTGGCTGACCAGCGCCTCCAGCGCCACGAGGATGACTACGCCCAGCGCCGGTCCCCACAGGGTGCGATAACCACCCAGCACCGCTGCGGTGAGGACCCAGACGGCGTGATCCAGCCCCAGGGGCGAGGGCGACATGATGCCCATGTCGAACACCAGGAAGACCCCGGCCACCGCAGCGATGGCACCGGCCAGCACGAAGGCCACGAAGCGCGCCAGATAGACCGGATGCCCCAGGGCGCGCATGCGCTCCTCGTTCTCCTGGATGCCGAGCAGCAACAGGCCGAAACGAGACTGATACAGCCGGCGCACGCCCAGGAACATCAGCAGCGTGACCACGGCCAGCAGCGCGAAGAAAATCCGGTCGTCGTTGAAGTTGATCCCCAGGACCATGGGCATGCGAATGCCGGAGATGCCGTTGTAGCCGCCGGTCATGTCCACCCACTGGAACGACAGCGCCCAGACCATCTGCCCCAGCGCCAGGGTGAGCATGAGGAAGCTCACCTTGCGCGAGCGCACGGTGAGCAGTCCGAACACCACGGCGAAGGCCACCGCCACCAGGATGGCTGTGGGGATCACCGCGCCGGCCGGCCAGCCGTATTTCACCCCGAGGATGGCCACAGTGTAGCCGCTGATGCCGGCAAAGGAGGTCTGGCAGAGGGAGAACCAACCCAACCGGCCGGCCAGGACCGAGAAACTCAGCGCCATGAGGGCGTAGATCATTGCCCGGTTGCCCTGGGAGACGGCGTAGTCCCCCATGACCAGTGGCCAGAGGAGCAACACCGCGATCAGGCCGATGATGATGGGGGTATCGTTTCTCATGTCGTCCGTCCGAACAGGCCCTGCGGGCGGAATACCAGGATCAGCGTCATGGGCAGGAACAGGAAGAACAGGGCGAACTGGGGCAGATAGCCGGTGGCGAAACTCGACACCATGCCGGTAATCAGCGCCCCCACGGCCGCCCCCTTCAGCGAGCCCATGCCGCCGATGATGATCACCACCAGCGACAGCATCAGCACGCGCACGTCCAGCCCCTGACTCAGTGACATGTACGAGGTGCCGATCACGCCGGCCGCGCCGGCCAGGAAACTTGCCACCGCGAACACCCCGGCGAACAGCAGGGGCACATTGATGCCCTGCGCCATGGCGGTCTCGCGGTCGTCCACGCCAGCGCGAATCGCCGCACCAATGCGCGTTCGCGCCATGACGATCCACAGCACAAGTCCCAGGGCCACGGCGACGGCCATGATGATCACCCGGAAAGTCGGGTACATCATGACGCCAAGATCCATGGGCATGCGCAGATCCGGCGGCAGTGGCAGCGAGATCGGCCGCCCGCCGTAGGCCACCAGCAGTGCGTCGGCAATAATCAGCCCCACGGCAATGGTGAGCAGCGCCTCGGAGAGATCCAGCCCGCGCACGCGCTGGAGCAGAAGGCGCTCCATCAGCACGCCACCCACCATGGCCACCACGCCGCCGGCGAGCACGCCGAGGACCAGGCTGTCGGTCGCGTGCACCACATGCACCCCGATATAGCCGCCCAACAGGTAGAAGGCACCGTGGGCCAGGTTCACCACCCGCATGAGGCCGAACGCCAGGGTCAGGCCGCTGGCCATGATGAACAGCAGCGCCGCCAGGGTGAGCCCGTTAAGGGCGAGAAAGATGAACGTATCCAGATTCATGGCGAAAACCGGCTCCCCTCAGCCCTCGGCAATGGCCTTGAAGGCTCTGGTCTGGTCGGTAAGCGCCCCTTCCACCGGCAGCCGCTCCATGCTGGAGGCGCCGTAGAAGCCGTTGCAGCCCGGGCAGTGCTTGAGGATGTACCTGGCATCATCAGGCATGGCGATGGGCCCCCCATGACACAGGGCGATGACATCCGGGCGCTCCCGCCGCGCGGCGGCGATCCAGTCGTTGATGGCCGGCACGCAGTCGTCCAGGGTCATGGCCGTCTCCGCGCCGATGGCGCCGCCGGTGGTCAACCCCATGTGGCAGACAATGATGTCCGCGCCGGCACGGGTCATTGCCACGGCATCGTCCTCGCTGAACACGTAGGGCGTGGTGAGCATCTCCTTCTCCCGCGCCCGGGCCACCAGCTCCACCTCGCGCTGGTAGCTCATGCCGGTCTCTTCCAGGTTGGCACGGAAGGTGCCGTCAATGAGGCCCACCGTGGGGAAGTTCTGGATACCGGCGAAGCCCATGGCCTTCAGTTCATCCAGCAGATGGTCGGTGATCATGAACGGGTCGGTGCCGTTCACGCCGGCAAGCACCGGGGTGTGCTCCACCACCGGCAGCACCTCGCGGGCCATCTCCTTGACCACCTCATTGGCATTGCCGTAGGCCAGAAGCCCGGCCAGGGAACCACGTCCGGCCATGCGGTAGCGCCCGGAGTTGTAGATCACGATCAGGTCGATGCCGCCGGCCTCCTCGCACTTGGCCGACAGGCCAGTGCCGGCACCTCCACCGATGATCGGCACCCCGCTGTTGACCATGTCCTGGAATCGGGCAACCAGTGTCTTGCGTGTCCACCTGCTCACGATGACCTCCTTCATGCCGCGGCCATGACGGCGCGGAACTGTTCCACCAGAGCCCTGGCGAACTCCGGATCGTTGATGTTGTTGGGAAGGCGGATCAGCCTGCGGTCGTCAGTCTGCTGCACCGTCTCCTCCAGGGCCCGGAACAGGGCGGCATCCGCCTCCGGGTCATGGAAGGGCTGCCCCGGGGCGTCGATGAGCGAGACGCCCCCCTCGGGCAACAGGAAACGCACCGGGCCGTTGCAGCGGTTGAGCTTCTCGCCGATCCAGCGCCCCATGCGCTCGTTCTCCTCGGGCGTGGTGCGCATCAGCGTGACCTGCGGGTTGTGCTCGTAGAAGGTGCGGCCCTGCCATTTCTCCGGCACGGTATCCGGAGCGCCGAAGTTCACCATATCCAGCGCCCCGCAGGAGCCCACATAGGGGATACCGGTGCGGGCGATGGCGTCCAGCCGGCCTTCGCCGGCGCTGAACACGCCGTCCATGAACAGATCGCAGATCTCGGTGGTGGTGATATCCAGCACACCGGCGATCATGCCGCTGTCGGCGAGCTTCTCCATGGACTGCCCACCCGTGCCGGTGGCATGGAAGACCAGGCAGTCGTAGTCGTCCTCAAGCATGCCGGTCACCTGGTTCACGCAATCCGTGGTCACGCCGAACATGCTGAGCCCGATGGCGGGCTTGTCGGCATTGCCCTCGGGAATGCGGTGGCTGACCATGCCCGCCAGGGCGTTGGCGGCATTGCCCAGGACTTGCCGCGAGATCCGGTTGATGCCGGCCACGTCGGTGACCGAGGGCATCATGGTGAGGTCGCTGGGGCCCACGTAGGGCGCAACATTGCCGGAGGCGATGGTGGACACCAGCACCTTCGGTACACCCACGGCCAACTCGCGCATGGCGGGCGCGATCATGGCGGTACCGCCGGAGCCACCCATGCCCAGAATGCCGGCAAGGTCGGTGCGCGTGCCGATGAACCGGCGCAGCGCCTCGGCCATGGCCGCCACGGCCTGGCCGCGGTCATTCACGAACACCGCATCCGGGCCCTCGGGATGATGCGCTGCCACGTCCGCCGCGCGGATGTCCGCGTCGCCGCCATCACTGCGAGTGCCGATATCCACCAGCACCGGCTCAACACCGGCCGCCCGCAGCAGACCGCAGGCGTAGCGCAGTTCCGCGCCCTTGGTATCACAGGTACCGACTACGTAGGCCTTACGTACCATGACTCTCCTCCTCGTACCGGGGGCAGGTATCCCCGTGTCCGTGTGGCAGCCCGAACCCGACCGCCGCCGGCTGTTATTGTGAGCCGAAGCTGTGCATGCCCCGTGCCAGCACGCCGGAGATGGCGCGGCAGCGCGCAGGTCGACGGTTTCGCGTTACACTGTTACTGTGCAATCCTGAGTAGGATGTGCCGATTTTTACTCGTTTTTACACGTCACGAGTTACCCATGGCCTCACCCCACACACCCGACGGCTGGTTTGTCACCGACTGCTCCGCTGCCGCCACGCTTGGCCCGGGACCCTGCATCCTCACGCCGGTGACGGCGACCCTGGACCCGCACCTGGCGGTGATGGCATGCGCGCTGCCGGTGGGGGACATCAACGGCACCCTGGAGACGGCACTGCGATCGGAACAGCCGCCGGAATGGGCCGTCGCCGGGGTACTTGCCCACGACCCGTTCCTGCGCCGCCAGGACCTGTTCGCGACACTACGACGTGGCGGCGTGATCACTCTGGCCAACTGGCCCAGTGTTTGCCCGCTCAATGGCGAACTGGCCGGCGCCCTGGAGCACTCCGGATTTACTTACCAGCAGGAGCTGGAGCTGCTCGGGGAGGGGCAGAACCAGGGCTTCGGCGTGTGCGTGGTGGTGCATACGGTGGCGCAGCTCAACGAGGCACTGACCCTCGCCCCGGACCACATTCTGGTGACTCCGGGCCTAGGCACCCCGGAGCGCGACGAGCGTCGCCACCGGGCACGGCAGACTCTGGAACTGGCTGCCCGGGCGCAGGAGGAGAGCTCGGCCGCGGTGAGGGTTCATCACCACCCGGGGTTCGCGGACATGCTGGATGAGCAGCTTCCCACGGGCATCGGCCGCATGCGACACCGGCCGGGCGGACATGCCGCAGGCTGAGGTCTGTTCACACCCCCGCGCCAAGGCGCGCATGGCGGGACCGAGAACCGGCGGTGAGCGACAACGGGTTCACAGCAGGTCGTAACGGCGCATCTTGTTATAGAGCGTCTTGCGGGCCAGCCCGAGTTCCCGCGCGGTGTCACCGCGCCGGAAGCGGTTGCGCTGCAACGCCGCCATGATCCAGTCGCGCTCGCTCATGGGTGCGGGTTCAGCCGCGGCGGCCGCTCCGGCTGCCCCGCCCGCCATCGCCTGCTCCGCCGGGTTGTCCGGCAGTGGCTCCGACGGCTCCAGCGGCGGCAGATCCCGGGCGGTGACGGCATCGCCGTCACACATGATCACCGCCCGCTCGATGACGTTGCGCAGTTCGCGCACGTTGCCGGGCCAGGTATGGCGCATCAGCGCCCGGTAGGCGGAGGCATCCATCTGTCGCACCCGGGGATTCATTTCGGCAGCGATCTGCGGCAGCAGCTGGCGCACCAGCAGCGGGATATCCTCGATGCGTTCGCGCAGCGGCGGCAGGGTAATCTCCACCGCATTGAGGCGGTAGAGCAGATCCTCCCGGAAGCTGCCCTCGGCGACCATCCGGCGCAGCGGCTGGTTGCTGGCGCAGAGGATGCGGGCATTGGTCCTGCGCGGGGTGTTCGTCCCCAGGCGCTCGAAGGAGCCGTCTTCCAGCACCCGCAGAAGCTTCGCCTGCAGCGGCAGCGCCAGATCGCCGATCTCGTCCAGCAGCAGGGTGGTGTTGCTGGCCTGCTCGAAGCGCCCGACCCGGGCCTTGACCGCACCGGTGAAGGCGCCGGCCTCGTGGCCGAACAGTTCGCTCTCCAGCAGGTCACGGGGAATCGCGGCGCAGTTCACCGCCACCATGCGCTGGTCGCGGCGCCGGCTTGCGGCGTGCAGGGCCCGGGCAACCAGCTCCTTGCCGGTGCCGTTCTCACCGGTAATGAGCACCGAGAGCTCGCTATCGGCGACCTTGCGGATCATCTGCACCACAGAGGCGATGGCAGCCGAACGGCCGATCAATCCGAACTCGTGGCCGTCACCCAGCCACTCGCTCTTGAGGCTGTGTATGCGCTGCTGCAGATGGGCGACGGACTTGTAGGCCGAGGTGGTCTCCGCCACGGCCGCCTCCAGGGGAATGCGGTCGATGGTGGAGCCGCCGATGTAACCATCCGCCCCCGAGGCCTCGGCCACCTGCTGCGCCTCCTCCGGCGTGGTGATGGGCCCGCCCTCCACCGCGCACTTGATCCGCGGCCGGCGCCGGCGCACCGCGGCAAACACCTGGCGCGCGTGCTCGCCGGCCTCCTCGAGGCTGTAGCGACTGGGCACGCCGGCGACACCGCCGGCATTCCAGCCGTAATTGATGCAGAGGATGTCCACCCCGGCATCGGCCATCATCACCGCTTCATCCTGGCGACGCACGTAACCGCAGGTCCCCATGCCCGCGGCACGCGCCCGGCGCATGAGTTCCACTTCGCGACTGAACCCGGCGCCCATGTACTCCAGGTTCTGGCGCATGGCACCATCGAAATGCACCGCGGTGGGGAAATTGCAGATCCCGTGGAAGCCCTCCCGGCGGGCTGCGGCGACCAGCGCATCCAGGTCCTCCGAGGGATCGAACACGCAGGCGCCGAAATACACGGGCAGATCGACCCGGTCCAGGATCTCCGCGCGGGCAAACGCCTGCACCGCACGATTGTTGCTGGCCACCGGAAGCATGCAGGAGATGGACGGCGCCCCCATGACGCGCACCCGCCCGGCATGCAGGGCAAGCAGCATGTCCGCACCGCCCTGGGCTGCAGC
>SKYZ01000468.1 GCA_007127625.1 Aquisalimonas sp.
AAACAGCCTTTCACTGTCCGGCCAGACGGTCGCTGCCGCCGGACAGACGAGCCGGGTGCAGAAGTCAACCAACAACAAGGGAGCTCACGATGGGAGAGAAACTGGCGCAGGGCGGCCTGTCATTCCGGGACAGTGTCGATCACATGGTCGACCACGCCATTGAGGTCATGCAGCTGGAACCCGGCATGGGGGATGCCCTCAAGAGTTGCGACTCGGTGCTGCAGGTCTCCTTCCCGGTGGAGATCGACGGCCGCGCCGAGATCTTCACCGGCTGGCGGGCCACCCACAGCGAGCACCGTCTGCCGGCCAAGGGCGGCATCCGCTACGCTGCTCACGTGGACCAGGACGAAGTGGAAGCCCTGGCGGCCCTGATGACCTACAAGTGCGCCATCGTCGACGTGCCCTTCGGCGGCTCCAAGGGCGGCCTGATCCTGGAGCCACGGGACTACACCCGGAAGCAGCTGGAGGCCATCACCCGCCGCTTTGCCCGGGAACTCATCAAGAAGGGCTACCTCAGCCCCGCCAAGAACGTGCCGGCGCCGGATATGGGCACCGGTCCCCGGGAGATGGGCTGGATGGTGGACACCTACCGCCAGCTGTTCCCGGATGACATCAACTACATTGGCGCGGTCACCGGCAAGCCGGTGGAACACGGCGGTGTTCGCGGGCGTAACGAGGCCACCGGGCGCGGCGTCCAGTACGCCCTGCGGGAGTTCTTCCGCAGTGGCGAGGAGGTCCAGCGGGCGGGGCTGAGCGGCGGCCTGGAGGGTAAGCGGGTGATCGTCCAGGGCCTGGGGAACGTGGGCTACCATGCCGCCCATTTCCTGTCAAAAGACGATCATGCCCGCGTGATCGCGGTCATCGAGCGGGACGGTGCCGTGGTCAATCAGGAGGGCATTGACGTGGAGGCCCTGCAGAATCACATCCAGGCCAACGGCGGAGTGAGGGGCTTCCACGGCGGCGCATACGAGGAGAACGGTGCCCAGATCCTGGAAATGGACTGCGACATTCTCATCCCCGCGGCACTGGAAGGGGTCATCCATGAGGAGAACGCGTCCAGGATCAAGACACGCCTTATCGCCGAGGCGGCCAACGGGCCGGTGACCTACGAGGCCGACGCCATCCTCCAGCAGCGCGGCGTGGAGATCATCCCCGACGCCTTCTGCAACGCCGGCGGCGTCATCGTCTCCTACTTCGAGTGGATCCGGAACCTCGCTCACGTGCGCTTCGGGCGCATCGAGAAGCGCTTCCACGAGGCCCGGGGAAACCACATCGTCACCGCCATCGAAATGGCAACCAACACCAAGGTGCCCGACTGGATCCACAACGAGATCGCCCGGGGCGCGGACGAGTTCGACCTGGTCCGCTCCGGCCTGGACGACACCATGCGGCTGGCCTTCCAGGAAATCATGGAGAAGCGGCGCAGCGACGACCGCATCCGCGACTACCGCATGGCCGCCTACTCCATCGCCATCGACAAAATCTCGCGTTCCTACCGGGACATCGGTTACTGAGGAAACGCCCCGCCGCAGGCCGGCACAGGGATGTGCTAGGCTTCGCGGCCATGACTGCACCATCCCGCGAAGAATCCGGGGGCACCAAGCCGCACGCGTTCTCGTCCCCCGAAATCGAAGCCGTCTATCGGGCCATTCGCAGCCGCCGGGACATGCGCCACTTCCTGCCGGATCCGGTGGCGCCGGAGATCCTCACCCGCCTGCTGGAGGCCGCGCACTGCGCTCCCAGCGTCGGCTACATGCAACCCTGGCGTTTTATCCGTGTGGCCGACCGGAACCTGCGGACAAGACTGCAGGAACTGGTGGAGGCGGAACGCCTGGCCACCGCCGAGGCGCTGGGCGAGCGCGGAGCCGAGTTCATGCGGCTCAAGGTGGAGGGCATCCGCGAAGCCGGCGAGATCCTGGTGGTCTCCCTGATGCCCGGCCGGGAGCAGTTCGTTTTCGGCCGCCGCACTCTGCCGGAGATGGATCTGGCTTCGGTGGCCTGCGGCATACAGAACCTCTGGCTTGCCGCCCGAGCCGAGGGGCTGGGTATGGGCTGGGTCTCCCTGTTCGACCCCGAAGCGCTACGCGCACTGCTCGGCATCCCCGATGGGGGGCACCCGGTGGCCATTCTCTGCCTCGGCCACGTGGAGCAGTTCTACGACGCCCCCATGCTGGAGCAGGAAGGCTGGGACCAGCGCCGAACGCTGGATGATCTCGTGTTCCAGGACGCCTGGGGCCGGCATCACCGCGATTGACAGTGCCCGCAACCGGGCGCCGATCAGTTACAATATCGCTCTTGTGTAGCGCACTTCCGTGTACGGATCACCCCGCTCATGACCACACCGACCCAGTTCCTGTTCCGGGAAACCGGCCAAGCCGACTCGGGCGCCGGCGGGCAAGCATCCGCCGCCGTGATGGACGCGGGCTCTGCCATCCATGTCCGCGGACTCACCAAGCATTACGATTCCGGATTCCGGGCCCTCCACGACGTGAACCTGGACATTCGCCACGGCGAGATCTTCGCCCTGCTCGGTCCCAACGGCGCCGGCAAGACCACGCTGATCAGCATCATCTGCGGTCTGGTGAACGCCAGTGAAGGCACTGTCCTGGTGGACGGCCATGATATCCAGCGGGATTTTCGCGCTGCACGCCAGAGGCTCGGGCTGGTGCCCCAGGAACTGGCTACCGACGCCTTCGCCAAGGTGCACGCCTCGGTCTCCTACAGCAGGGGGCTGTTCGGCAAGCCGCGCAATCCCGCCAAGGTGGAACAGGTGCTCCGCGACCTCAGCCTCTGGGACAAGCGAGACGAGCGCCTGATGTCCCTGTCCGGCGGCATGAAGCGGCGACTGATGATCGCCAAGGCCCTGGTGCACGAACCCCGCATCCTGTTCCTGGACGAACCCACCGCCGGCGTGGACGTGGAACTGCGCCGGGACATGTGGAACCTGGTCCAGCGCCTCAAGGAGGACGGCACCACCATCATCCTCACCACCCACTACATCGAGGAAGCCGAGGAAATGGCCGACCGGGTGGGCGTGATCAACCAGGGGCAGATCAAGCTGGTGGAGGAGACCCGGGAACTCATGCGCCAGCTCGGCCGCAAACAACTCACCCTGCACCTGGAAACGCCACTGGCACAGGTGCCGGAGACGCTGTCGGCCTACGGCCTCACCCTCGGCGATGACGGTCACGAACTGATCTACACCTACGATGGTCAGGGCGACCGCGACAGCATCCCCGCCCTGCTCCAGGCACTGGACGCCCACGGCATTCATTTCCGAGACCTGCACACCCAGCAGAGTTCTCTGGAAGAGATCTTCGTCAGCCTGGTGCGGGACGGCCATCGATGAACGTCTACGCGGTACGCACCATCTACGCCCACGAGATGCACCGCGCGTTGCGGACACTGTTCCAGAGCGTGGTCTCCCCGGTGCTGTCCACGTCGCTGTACTTCGTGGTGTTCGGCGCCGCCATCGGCTCCCACATCACCGAGGTCGGCGGCGTAAGCTACGGCGCCTTCATCGTCCCCGGGCTGATCATGCTCATGCTGCTCACCCAGAGCGTGTCGAATGCCGCCTTTGCCATCTATTTCCCCAAATTCAACGGCACCATCTACGAGCTGCTGTCCGCACCGGTGTCGTCCTTCGAGATCGTGCTGGGCTACGTCGGCGCGGCGGCGACCAAGTCCATCATCCTGGGGCTGATCATCCTCGCCACGGCCAACCTGTTCGTGGACCTGGAGATCGCCCACCCGGTGTGGATGGCGGTATTTCTGGTCCTCACGGCGGTGACCTTCAGCCTGCTCGGCTTCATCATCGGCATCTGGGCGGACGGCTTCGAGAAGCTGCAGTTCATCCCGCTGTTGATCATCACCCCGCTGGCCTTCCTGGGCGGCACCTTCTACGCCATCGACATGCTGCCGCCTGCGTGGCAGACAGTGACGTTGTTCAACCCGGTGATCTATCTCATCAGCGGATTCCGCTGGAGCTTCTACGGCGTCGCCGACGTCAGCCTCGCCGCTAGCCTGCTCACCATCGGCGCCTTCCTGACCGTCTGCCTCGCCGCGGTGTGGTGGATCTTCAAGACCGGCTATCGGCTGAAGGCCTGACCGACCGGACCTGCCAATGCCGTGCAGAGGCGTCATGCCGAGGCCCGAACCATGCCGCGAGACGAAAAAGGGCCGGCCCATGTCCGGCCGACCCTTTCAGTACCGACGACCGCCGCGCCAGTCTCAGTCCTGCCGAATGCCTTCCACCGAGAGATACATCTCTACTTCCTCGGCCTCTTCGCCCAGGTCGTAGTCGATACCGAAGTCGGCGCGGGTCAAGGTGACAGTGCCCTCGAAGCCGCGGCGGTATTCACCCCAAGGATCCTCGCCGGCCCCCACGTGGCTGACATCGATGCTGATGGGCCGTGTGGTGCCGTGCAGGGTGAGCTCGCCGTTCAGGGTGTATTCCCCCTCACCGGTCCGCTCGAAGTCCGTGGACACGAAGCGCGCCTCGGGGTATTCGCTCACGTCCAGAAAATCGTC
The DNA here is from genome assembly GCA_007127625.1 of Aquisalimonas sp. GTDB lineage: Bacteria > Pseudomonadota > Gammaproteobacteria > Nitrococcales > Aquisalimonadaceae > Aquisalimonas. The sequence continues at coordinate 4,531 of SKYZ01000468.1, forward strand.
GTCACGCAGATGACGGTCCCGCTCCGAGTGGTTGGAGTCGATGCTCCGGGTCTGCACCGTGACGTCCACTTCGGAATTGGCGGGCTCGTCCGGGTCGTAGGTGAAGTCGCCCTCGAAATCATTGAACCGGCCCACCAGCCAGGAAAAGCCGAGATGGCTGATCTTGAACTGGATGAAGCTGTGTTCGGTATCCAGGTTGTAGTGCTCCGGCTCGGCATGGGCAGTGCCCATGGTCACGGCCAGGGCCAGGGCGGTCGCGCTGCTGGTCAGAAGATGTCGCATGGATGTTGCCTCCGTTGGGTCATTGCCTGGGTTCGCGCCGGCGAACCGGGCGGAAGATCCGCACCAGGGTGCGGTTACGATCGATGAAGTGGTGCTTCAGGGCCCCCAGGGTGTGGAGACCCACCAGGCCGGCGAGCACCATCGCCAGCCAATAGTGAACGTCCCCGGCCAGATCCTCGAAACCGTCGCCGGCACGGTAGACGGACGGCACCTGGAACAGCCCGAACACGTCGATGGAGCGGCCGTCCACCGTGGACAGGAGATAGCCGGCCACGATGATGGCGAACAGCAACAGGTACATGCCCCATTGCACCGTCACTGCAAGCAGGCGCTCCCAGCGGTGGGTGCCTGGCTCCGGACGGGGCACGGGATTCACCAGACGCCAGACCAGTCGCAGCCCCAGCAGGATGAACAGGACCACGCCGAAGGCGCGATGGAGATCCGGGGCGCGGTTGTACCAGGGGTCGTAGTACCCCAGGCCTGTCATCCACAGGCCGGAGACGAACAGCCCGATGGCAAGCACGGCCACCAACCAGTGGAACAGGATCGCCACCAGGCCGAAGCCGTTTCGGGTATTGGTCAGGGCCATGAATAACTCTCCGGCACTCGATCCAACAAAGGATAGTCCATTATCGTACTAAATGGTACTGGCGATTCCCCATCCGGGCCCAATCGCACCGGCGAGCCGCCGGCACGCCCTTGGCGGGGCCCGCTCCCCGGACTAGCCAACAGACGCTTTTGTAGGGACAATTACCGTAACTATAGACACGGACCACCAGGAGGCAGCATGAAGGGTGACGACAAGGTCATTGAGTATCTCAACCGCGGGCTGCGCAGCGAGCTCACCGCTGTTCACCAGTACGTTCTGAATGCGCGGCTGCTTGAGCACTGGGGCCTGAACACCCTCGCCCGCAAGCAGGAAGAGGAAGCACGGGAAGAGATGCAGCACGCCGACCGTTTCATCCGCCGGATCCTGTTCCTGGGCGGCAACCCGAACGTGCAGGACCTGGATACGGTCCGCGTGGGTGGCAACGTCAAGGAGATCCTCGAGTCCGACCTGGCCGCCGAGTCCGAGGCCCTGATTCTGTACCGGGAAGCCATGGGTCACTGCGAAAAAGTGCGTGACTACGCCAGCCGTGACCTGTTCGGGCAACTGCTGTCGGACGAGGAAGGCCACTACGACTTCCTGGAAACCCAGCTGGATCTCATCGAGCGTATCGGCATCCAGAACTACGAACAGTCCGCCATGGGTGAAGCTCCGGCGGAAGGCGAATAATTCAGGAGCCAGGATCCTTCCGCAGGACCCGCGCCCGAAACGACCAGGGCCCCGCGCGGCAACATGCCGGCGGGGCCCTTTCATTCCCGTGACTGCTCAGCAGCGTCCCTGGCGGGCCAGCCCCGGCGGGCAGAAGCCGCCGCCACGCCCCCGGGAACTGGTGTAGCGCCCCTTGCTGCCACGGTGCGGTGTCCGGTAGCCGCCATGGTGCTTGCGGTAGGACTTGTGCGATCTGCCCTTGTAATGATGCCGTCCGCCGCGGTGAGACTTGTGGCCACCGCGGTAGCGATCATGGCCGCGCGTGGCCAGGCCGGCACCGGTGAGACCACCCACGGCACCGCCCATCATGGCGCCTTCACGCCCTCCCATCTCGGCGCCGATGTAACTCCCCACGCCACCGCCGACGGCACCCCCCAGCAGCGCCCGCTCGCTGAGGCGATCCGCCAGCGCGGCACCGGGTGCAATCAGGAACAGGGCAAGCAATCCGGTCATCAGGTACTTCATGGTTCACAGCTCCCTTCTGGCTGAACTCGGGGCCAGTCTGCCGCCGGCAAGCTGAACCGCAGCTGAACGAATCGCCCCCCGGAATCGCCCATCCTGCGCGATCCCCGAAATCGTCCCGCGACAGCGCGTTCAGGGAGCGTTCAGGCAGGGACAGATACCGTTTAAGCAGGAAGCGCCTGCGGTACACTTCCGGTTCGCAATCAAGTGTCCTGCATGAATACGGAACAATCTGGAACGATGTCATTGCTCTGCAGCCACAGGATTTGCTCGCCGCGGCGGGCCGCACGCGCGGTTGTGCTGGCACTGCTGCTGGTGGCGTCCGTGACCTCGGCCGACATGGCATGGGGGGACGAACCGCGCCTCAGCCGTGATCAGGCCATTGAACAGGTGCGCGAACACACCGATGGCCGGATCCTCGGGGTGGATACCCGCAACGAGGACTATTTCCGCGTCCGGGTTCTGGTACGCGAGGGCGAGGTTCGAGTCTACGAGGTGGATCGACGTTCCGGGACGGTCCGGCACTGACGCCGCCAACAAGGATCCGCGGTCATGCGCCTGCTCATTGTCGAGGACGAACAGATCCTGCTGCAGCAACTCTCGGAGCAGTTCCGCAACGAGGGGTTCGTTGTGGACACGGCCTCGGACGGCGACACCGGCCTCTACCTCGCCCGTGAGTACCCGCTGGACCTGGCGGTGGTGGACCTGGGCCTGCCCGGGCGCTCGGGGCTCGAACTGCTAAGGACCATCCGCAGCGAGGGCAGCCGGCTCCCCGTGCTGATCCTCACTGCCCGGGACGGCTGGCAGGATCGCGTCAACGGGCTGGAGAACGGCGCCGACGACTACCTGACCAAACCGTTTCATGCCGCCGAACTGCTGGCCCGGGTCAATGCCCTGCTCCGTCGCGCCGCCGGCTGGGCGCATCCCGTGGTGGCCTTCGGCGGCTACACCCTGGACACCGCCAACAAGCAGGTCCGCCTCGACGACATACCCATCCCCCTCACCGCGTTCGAATACCGACTGCTGGAATACCTGGCCCTGCACCCGGAGCGTGTCATCTCCAAGCAGGAACTCACCGAGCACCTGTACCCGGACGAGGCCGACCGGGACAGCAACGTGATCGAGGTCTTCATCCGCCGCCTGCGGCGCAAGCTCGACCCGGACGGCGTCCATCAGCCGGTGGTCACCCATCGGGGTCTCGGTTACACCCTTCGCCAGTCATCGGACCACGACCAATGAGCAGTAACGGTGGGCTCTCGCTGCACCGCCGTCTGCTGCTGGGGGCGCTGGTGGTCGCCGTGCTGTTCCTCGGGCTCACCGGTGTGGCCCTGGATCAGGCCTTCCGCAGCAGCCTTGCCCAGGCGGAACGGGAACGGCTGCAGAACCACGTCTACACGCTGCTGGCGGCGGCCCGGGTGGAGGACGGCGCACTGCGCATCCCCGGCGATCTCCCCGATGGCCGTTTCGGCCAGGCTGGGGGTGGACTGTACGGGCGCATCAGTGACGCGCATGGCAACGTCACCTGGCGCTCCGGTTCACTGAGCGGGCTGCAATGGCCACGGGAAGAAACCGCCGGCCCCGGCGATCTGCGCTTCGGCCGCCTGGAGCTGAACCAGGAGCAGGCCCGCAGCCTGGGCTACGGCGTTCGCTGGAGCGATCCGGACGCCGGCACCCGGGAGTACACCGTGGAAGTGGCAGAGTCACGCCTGGACAGCCGCGAGGAGCTGAGCGCCTATCGCCGGACGCTCTGGGGCTGGCTGATCGCCGCCGGTGTCGGACTGCTGCTCAGTCAGGCCCTGCTGCAGCACTGGGGGCTACGGCCGCTGCGTCGGCTGGTGCGGGAGCTTCGGGACGTGCGTCAGGGGCGCAAGGCGCAGCTGGACGCCGCCGCTCCTCCGGAACTCGTGCCACTGGCCGACGGGGTCAATCGCCTCCTGCGGGCGGAGCGTGAGCGCCGCCGCCAGTACCAGACCAGCCTGGCGGACCTCGCTCACAGCCTGAAAACGCCCCTGGCGGTCCTGCGCGGAACCCTGGAGACCGGCGCAACCCACGGGGCCAACCGGGAGGGCCTGGAACAGGTCGAGCGTATCGACGGCAGCGTTCGCTACCACCTGGCCAGAGCGGGCCGCAGCCGCGAGCGGCTGGGCGAGCGCACACCGCTGCGGCCCGTCGCCGAGCGGCTGCTCCGGGCCCTGTCGGGACAGCGCACCCCCGTGCCGGACATGGAACTGGACTGCGGCGACGACGTGGTCTTTCCCGGCCCGGAGGACGAACTGATGGAGCTGCTGGGGAATGTCCTGGACAACGCGGTGCGCCACTGCAGACACCGGGTCCGGGTGGCCGCAACGGTGGCCGGCGGCTCGCAGCTGGAGATCCTGGTCGAGGACGACGGGCCGGGCATTCCGGCGGATGCCCGGGAGCGGGTCACCCGGCGGGGAGAACGCGCTGACACGCGCCACCCCGGCGAAGGCATCGGGCTCGCGGTGGTAGCGGATCTGGTGGCCGCCTACAGCGGCACGCTGGAACTGAGCATCTCCCCCCTGGGCGGCGCCCGCATCAGCCTGCGCGTTCCCCTGCTCCGGTAACGCCGTCGGCCTCCCAGGCCAGCATCGCGTCCTCCAGGGCGAACACGTGGGGATCGTCCACACCGAGTTCCCGCAGCACCGCTGCAACACCCAGCAGATACTCGCGGTTGGGGCCGCTGGGCCCGATGGAGCGGGCAATATGGGCAGCCATGTCCCCCAGAGGCGCAGCCCCCAGGAACGCGGCGTTGCTCTCGGTGGCGATATAGACCAGCCCCTGCTCCATGGTCCCGTCGTGAAAGTCCATGGGCGTGGTGAAACGCAGATAGCCGTTCTTCTCGCGGATATCCAGCGGCTCCAGCACCTCGTGGGTAATGCGATAGGCCATGCCGGCACACCGCGCGCCGGCATCCTCCACCAGCGTCGCCACGCGGCCGGGCGCTTCCGGCGTGCCGCGGTGGTCGTGGGAGCCCTGCCAGAAACGGCGCGTCCAGCCAGTAATCGTGGCCGGCCGCGCCTCCAGATACGGGAATCCCGCCTTGTACAGCAGCGAGCCGTAGCCGAACAGCCACAGACTGTCCCGGTCGGCGAAGACTGCACGACCACGATTCACTGCACTGGTATCCACAACCATGCAACACCCTCTCCGCATATCGTGGTATCCATTGTACATCCCGGCTGCAAGTGTTCCGGCGGCCCGCTGAAACTCCGATTTCGGCAGACTGCCGCGCGCTCCCTTTATCGACAGCGCCCTCGCCACCATGTAGAACACCAGGGAAAGCGAACAAGAGGGCAGGCAATGGACGATTGGCTGCGCGAAGAGCGCCAGAAGCTGTTGGGCCTCGGCATTCGCTCGTTCATCCAGGCCGGCGTGGTCACGTTGGTGGTGGTTGCAGCACTCATCATCGGGGTGCTGGTGGCCCTGGGCGAGCTGGATCTGGATCCGGCCATGGCCAACGCGGCACTCATGGCGGCCGCCGTGATCATCCCCGTCATCGCGTTCTTTCTCGTGGACTGGTTACGACGGCGGTTCTGGCTCCGCGCCATCGGCGGACACACCCGGCGATTGCGGGCCGTGCAGTTCCTGAGCAACTACGCCGACGCGGTCGGTGAATCACGGGTGAACGAACTGCCGGCCGGGGCACGGGAGCAGGTGAAGCAGGTTCTGGAACGGGAGCGCCAGGGGATGCTGCCACCGGAGGACGAGTATGCCCTGGCGATTCAGCCACTGATCATGCTTGACCCGAATACGCCGGCAGCGGGGCCTGGTGGTGGCGACAAGGGCCGGGGCGGTCACCGCCACCGGCGCACAAGAAACGAACACAAGGAGTAACCCATGGGCATCGAAGTCGGCGGTATCCTCAGCATACTGTGGCTGTTCATCGTCATCTGGGCCATCATCCGCACGGCCCAGAGCCCCGCCGGCCCCGTGGTCAAGGCACTGTGGATCGTCATCCTGCTGGTGCTGCCGGTGATCGGCCTGATTGCCTGGCTGTTGCTGGGACCGAAGTAGGCACGAGCCCGTGACTCGCCTGTACACGCTGAACAGCTTCATCGCGCCCGACTTCAGCCTGCTGGTGTCCAACTGGACCTTCGGCGCAGCCGCGGACGACTACTGCGCCGCCAGCCACAGTTACCGCGGCCCGGTCTACGTGTTGCTGACTCCCTATGATGCCGCCGTGCTGATCAACATTAGCCCGGAGCGCGAGCGGGATGCCGTGGCCCTGGTCTGCCGTGTGCCCCACGAGGGCCGCATCAACCACGCCCCCGAGGGCACGCTGCGCGAGGCCGACGCCCGGGAGGCGGCCAGTGCCCGCTCCCGTATTGCCACGGAGGCCGCCACCGAGGTCCCGGAAATCAAGGGCTCTCCCTGGATCTGGATCTGCCAGGACACCGGTCTGTGCATCCACGGTGAACCGCATTTAATCTCCCTGCTCCGCTTTCAGGAAGGTCGTTGCACCGACGTCATCAGCACCTCCGAACGCCACCGGATCGCACCCATCGGCGAAGAATAGACCGGCCTGAACCGGGCCACGACGCCACCACGACGTCACGCGTCCGGGGCCGGCCGTATCCACCCGGAACACCCAAGGGCCCCACCCTCTTCCCCTGAACGGCTGCGTCGTTCATTCTTGCGGATTCGGAAGTTTGCGGACTGCGGGGGCTTTTCTCACGCAGCCAGATAACAGCGATACAAACATCCCAGAGGGAGGCATTGCATCATGGCCGACGCCTACATCGTTGCCGCGACGCGCACGGCAGGGGGCCGCAAGGGCGGCAAGCTTTCAGGCTGGCATCCGGCGGACCTCGCCGCCGAAGTGATCAACGGCCTGGTGGACCGCACCGGGGCCGACCCGGCCATGGTGGAAGACGTGATCATGGGCTGTGTCAGCCAGGGCGGCGAGCAGGCCATGAACGTGGGCCGCAACGCGGTGCTGGCGTCGAAACTGCCGGAGTCCGTCCCCGGCACCACCGTGGACCGCCAGTGCGGCTCCTCCCAGCAGGCGCTGCACTTCGCCGCCCAGGCGGTGCTGGCCGGAAGCATGGATGCCGTGATCGCCGCCGGCGTGGAGAGCATGAGCCGCGTGCCCATGTTCTCCACCATCAAGCTGCACCAGAAGGCGGGCATGGGGCACTACATGAGCCCGGGCATCCACAAGCGCTACCCGGACGTGGAGGAATTCACACAGTTCATGGGCGCGGAAATGATCGCGAACAAGTACGGTCATACCCGCGAACAGCTGGACCGCTACGCCCTGCAGAGTCACCAGCGCGCCATGAAGGCCACCGAGGCCGGGCGTTTCCAGGACGAGATCCTGCCGGTGGCGGTGCGCACCCATGATGGTGAAGGCGAAGGCGGTATGCACACCGCCGACGAGGGAATTCGCTTCGATGCCTCCATGGACCGCATGAGCAGCCTCGATACGCTCCAGGAGGGTGGCTGCATCACCGCCGCCAACGCCAGTCAGATCTGTGACGGTGCCAGCGGTGTCATGGTGGTCAGCGAACGCGGTCTGAAGGCCCTGGGCGTCGAACCCCTGGCACGCATCCACCACATGAGCGTCATCGGTCACGACCCGGTGATCATGCTGGAGGCGCCACTGCCGGCCACCCAGCAGGCACTGAAGAAATCGGGGCTCGGCATCAACGACATCGATCTGTTCGAGGTCAACGAGGCCTTTGCGCCGGTGCCACTGGCCTGGCTGGAGGTCACCGACGCCGACCCCGAGCGGCTCAATGTCAACGGCGGCGCCATTGCCCTGGGGCACCCCCTGGGTGGCTCCGGCACCAAGCTCATGACCACGCTGGTTCACGCCCTGCGGCAGCGCGGGGGCCGTTACGGCCTGCAGACCATGTGCGAAGGCGGTGGCATGGCCAACGTCACCATCATCGAGCGGCTGTAGCCCGCAGGCCAGCGCCCGGGTTACGCCGGGCGCTGGATCATTCCGTTGAGCTCGCAGCGGTGTTCCGCTTGCGGGCAAACGCCATGTAGTACTCCAGGCTGTGCGGGTTGGCCATGGCGTCCGGGTTGGCGGCCTTGTCCAGGGGCATGCCGAGCAGCAGTTTCTTGACGGGCAGTTCCATCTTCTTGCCAGTCAGCGTCCGCGGAATCTCATCCACCGCCACGATCTCGTTGGGGGCATGACGGGCGGAGAGCTTGGTCCGGATGGCCTGCTTGATGGACGCGGCGAGATCGTCGTCCAGGGTCGCGCCCTCGCGCAGCACCACGAAACACGGCATCCACGACTCCCGGCCCAGGTATTCGAGATCCACCACCAGGCTGTCCAGCACCTCGGGGAACTCCTCCACCACCCGGTAGATCTCGGCGGTGCCCATGCGGATGCCGTGGCGGTTGATGGTGGTATCCGAACGGCCGTAGATCACCGCGCCACCGCGGGGCGTGATCCGGATCCAGTCGCCGTGCCGCCACCAGCCGGGGTACATCTCGAAATAGCTCTCCCGCAGGCGCTGACCGTCCGGGTCGTTCCAGAAATAGATGGGCATGGACGGCATGGGCTCGGTGACCACCAGCTCGCCGACTTCGTCCGTGACCAGGTTGCCCTGATCATCGGCCGCATGCACCGCGACGCCCAGGGAGCGGCACTGCATCTCGCCGGCGACCACGGGCTGAATCGGACAGGCGCCGACGAAGGCCGCCGCCACATCCGTGCCACCGCTGATGGCGGCGATGAGCACGTCACCCAGCTCATCGTGCAGCCAGCGATAGCCCTCTTCGGGTAAAGGCGACCCGGTGGAGCCGACGGTGCGCAACCGGCTCAGGTCCGCCACGCGACGGGGCTCGACGGTCTCCTTGCGGCAGTTCATGAAGAACGCTGCGCCGGCGCCGAAGACAGTCATGCCGGTCTCGTCGGCAAAGCGCCACAGGGTGTCCAGGTCCGGATATCCCGGGTTGCCGTCGTACAGACAGATGGTCGCACCGACGAGCAGGCCGCCAATCTGGGAGTTCCACATGATCCAGCCCGTGGTGGTCAGCCACATGAAACGGTCCGTCGGCCCCATGTCCAAGTGCAGACCGTGCCCCTTCACGGTCTCCAGCAACGCCCCACCATGACCATGCACGATGGGCTTCGGCAGGCCAGTGGTACCGGAGGAGTACACCACCCACAGCGGGTGGTCGAAGGGCACGTGCTCGAACTCCATGGGTCCGGCGTGATCCAGCAGCTCCGCCCAGGACCAAGCCTCCGCCATGTCCGCATTACCGTCCATATAGGGCAGTAACAC
>SKYZ01000323.1 GCA_007127625.1 Aquisalimonas sp.
GACGGCTGGGCGGGCACCAGCAGTGCCCGCCCTCGCGGGAAGGTCTCGGCGAAGACGATGGGCTCGCCCTGGGAGCGCGCCGGATCGCTGCAGGGATACCAGCGCCCGTCGTCGCTCAGCGCCGTATGGCTGAGACTGGCGTAGTTGCTGGTGCTGCCGGCGAATTCATCGAATACCGCGGCTTCGTCCTCGTACACCATGGGATAGCCAATGCTGTCGGCGATCTGGCAGATGATGTGCCAGTCCTGGCGCGCATCGCCGGGGGGCTGGAGCGCCTGCCGGCCGATCTGCACGCGCCGATCGGTATTGGTAAAAGTCCCCGTCTTCTCGGCAAAGGCGCTGCCCGGAAGGATGACATCGGCGAACTCGGCGGTCTCGGTGAGAAAGATGTCCTGCACGACCAGGAAATCAAGCCTGCTCAGTGCCTTGCGAACCTTTTCCACGTCCGGATCGGAGACGAACGGGTTCTCGCCCAGGATGTACATGCCACGGATATCGCCCGCGAGCGCGCCATCGGTGATCTCGGTGACGGTGCGCCCCGGTGTCGGTGACAGGGAACGCCCCCACAGCGCCTCGAAGCGGGCGCGGGCGTCGGCATCATCCACTTTCTGGTAGTCCGGGAAAACCATGGGAATCAGGCCGGCGTCCGACGCGCCCTGGACGTTGTTCTGCCCGCGCAGGGGGTGCAGACCGGTTCCCGGCCGCCCCACGTTGCCGGTGATCATGGCCAGGGCGATGAGGCAGCGGGCGTTGTCGGTGCCGTGGGTATGCTGGGAAATGCCCATCCCCCAGAACAGCATGGCCGCCTTGGCGCCACCGAACAGCCGCGCCGCCTCGGTGATCCGGTCGGCAGACACACCGCAGAGGTCCGCCACGGACTCCGGCGGGTAGTCGGCGACGTTCTCCTTCAACGCATCGAAGTTCTCCGTGCGCTCGCGGATGAACGCCTCGTCGATCAGCCTCTCACGGATGATTACATGCATCATGGCATTGTAGAACGCGACATCAGTGCCGGGGTGGAGCTGAACGTACATGGTGGCGTGGTCCGCGATGGGAGGTCGGCGTGTATTCACGACCAGCAACCGCGTGCCACGGGCCGCAGCCTCTTTCATGAACGTTGCCGCCACCGGGTGGTTCTCGGTGGGGTTGCAGCCGGTGATCAGGGCCACGTCGGCGCGGGCGATGTCGCGCACGACATTGGTGACACCGCCAGAGCCGATGCCCTCCAGCAAAGCGGCCACGGAGGAGGCGTGGCACAGCCGCGTGCAGTGATCCACGTTATTGGTGCCGAAGCCCGCACGCATGAGCTTCTGGAACAGATAGGCCTCCTCGTTGGAGCCCTTGGCCGAGCCGAAACCGGCAAGGGCATCCCCGCCGTGGGTGTCCCGGATGCCGGCAAGATGCTCTCCCACGTGCTCCAGCGCTTCTTCCCAGGTGGCCTCGCGGAAGGCCGGCAACACCGTCTCCGGGTCCACCGGGCCACCGGGACGGCGCGGCCCATGGTCGTCCCAGGAGAGGGCGCCCTTGGGATAGGCGTCGTCGCGCCGGATCAGCGGCCGGGTGAGCCGATGAGCATGGGAGGTGTAGTCGAAGCCGTAGCGGCCCTTGACGCACAGCCGGCCGGCGTTGGCCGCGCCGTCGCGCCCCCGGGCCTCCAGGATGCGGTTGTTCCCCGGGTCCACCACCCAGCTCAGTGCGCAGCCCACGCCGCAGTACGGGCAAACGGAATCAACGACACGGGCGCGAACGGGCTCGCCGGTCATGGTGTTTCCTCCTCGACGATCTGCAGGCCGTGCAGACGCCGATTGGTCAGTGCACCCGTGGGACACACCGCCTGGCATTCCCCACAGGCCACGCAGGTGCTCGCGCCCATGGCCACGTCCAGGTCAAATGCAATGTGCGTGGCGGCTCCCTTGCCGCTGCGGGTCATCACTTGGTTGTGCTGGAGTTCGTTGCAGCCACGGATACAGCGATCGCAGAGGATGCAGGCCTGATGATCCACCATGATCACCGGTGACGAGTCGTCGCGGCCGGCACCGGCTTCGCCGTCGTCACCCCCGAAGCGGCTCTCGTCCAGGCCATGGGCACGCGCCAGGGCCAGCAGTTCGTCATCGCCGGTGGTCTGCTCCCGCAGACTCTCCCGCGGGTAGTCGGCCAGCAGAAGTTCCAGCAGCATACGCCGGTTGCGCTGGACGCGCTCGGTGTCCGTGTGCACCTCCATGCCTTCCTCGCAGGGGCGCACACAGGCCGCCTGCAGATTGCGCGCACCGGTGTCCACGACACACAGGCGGCATACGCCCACCGGGCGCATGCGCGGGCTGTGGCAGAGCACCGGGATGTCGATGCCGAGCTCCCGCGCGGCGTCCCAGATGGTAGTGCCGGCGGTTACCCGGACGCTGCGGCCGTCGATGGTCAGCGCGACGGTTTCGCTCATGTTCCCTCCCCACGCAGTCGGGCCGCTTCTTCGGGAAAATGTTGCAGAATGCTCATGATCGGCGTCAGTGCCACCTGCCCCAGGCCGCAAATGGAAGTCTGGGCCAGGGTTTCATCCAGCTCTTCCAGCAGCGCTGTCAGACCGGGCTCCGGCGCACCAGCCTGGGCGGACTCCAGCCGGCGTACTGCCTGGACGGTGCCGGTGCGGCAGGGCACGCACTTGCCACAGGACTCGTTGCGGAAAAAGCGCACCTGCTGGATGGCAAGATCCAGCAGATCACGGCCCTCGCCCACCACAAACAATGCCCCGGAACCGAGGCCTGCGCCGGCCTGGGCCATGGCGTCGAAATCCACCGGCGTATCGGCCCGGTCGGCGGGCAGAAACGGTGTGGAAGCGCCCCCGGGGCAGAATGCGCGCAGGGATCGCCCATCGGCCATGCCCCCCGCCTGATCGATGACGTCACTCACCGGCGTTCCGGCCGCGACACAGTAGACGCCGGGCGCCGCCACATCACCGGAGACGGAGAGAAACTTCAGTCCTGCATGGCCTTCACGGCCACGGGCCTGCCACCCTTCGGGCCCGTCGGCGAGGACCCGCGGAATCAGCGCCAGCGTCTCCACGTTGTTCATCAGGGTGGGGCCACCCTGGAACCCCACTTGGGTGGGGAACGGCGGTTTGTTCCGAGGCTCACCGCGCTTGTCTTCCAGACCTTCAAGCAGCGCGGTCTCTTCGCCCATGATGTAGCCGCCGGGGGAGATGAACAGCTCCACGTCGAAACCCATCCCGGTGCCGAGCACATCCGGGCCGAGCACGCCGTCGGCACGGGCCTGTTGCAGGGCATCCTCCAAATGGCGCTGGGCATGGGCGTATTCATGGCGCAGATAGATGATCCCGCGCCGGGATCCGATGACCCAGCCGGCAAGGATCATGGCCTCGATCACCAGATGCGGCACCCGCTCCAGCAGAAGCCGGTCCTTGAACGTGCCCGGCTCGCTCTCGTCGGCATTGCAGATCACCGTCCGGGGTTCGCCCCGGGCCCCACGGGTGAAGCGCCATTTGCGGCCGGTGGGGAACCCGGCGCCTCCCATGCCGCGGAGACCGGCCGCCTCAAGGACCTCGATGACCGTCTCGGGACTGGCCTCGCGCAGCAGGCGCCGAAGCACACCATAGCGTTCGTCCGCCGACCGGTAGGGGTCAGCCATCGCGGTCTGCGCGGGTGGCTCGGCAATCACGGGATGCGGGCGCATCCCGGTCATGCCCTCACGGAGCGCCCGGACGTCGCCGGCGACGGGTTCGTCACCGGCCAGCGCCGCCGGCGCGGCATGGCACAAGCCCAGACAGCTCACCGGCTCCACCTCGATGCTGTCTTCGGCAGACAGCGCCTCCGCGACGGCATCGACGAACCCCGGACCACCCCGCATACGGCAGGCCACATCACGGCAGACAC
>SKYZ01000332.1 GCA_007127625.1 Aquisalimonas sp.
GTGCGCGAGGAGGTGGCCACGCAGCTGGACAAGCTCAGCCGCCAGGCCCGCACCGCCGAGCGTTACAAGGAGTACAAGAAAGAAGAACGACAGCTGCGCGCGGAACTGCTGGCTTTGCGGCTGCGGGAGCTGGTCGCGGAGATGCGCACCGGCGAACGGGCGCTGGAGGACAAGCGCAACGCCCTGGAAGCCGAGGTGAGCCGCCAGCGCGCTGCCGAACGGGAACTGGTCACCGAACGCGAGCAGCAGGGCGAGCTGGGCGAGGAAGTTAATGCCGCTCAGGGTCGCTACTACGCGCTGGGTAGCGACATCGCCCGCATCGAGCAGCAGGTCAACCACGAGCGCGACCATCGGCGCCGGCAGGACGAGGATCTGGCCGCCAACAGCCAGGCCCTGGAGGACCTGCAGAGAACCCTCCGCGATGACGAGGAGAAGCTGACCGCGGCCCGCGAGCGGCTGGAGGAACTGGAACCCGAGATCGAGGAAGTCCAGGCCCTGGAGGAGAGCGCCTCGGATCAGGTCATCGAGGCGCAGCAGGCCATGGATGCCTGGCAGCAGGAGTGGGATGCCTTCAACGAGCGGGCCGCCGAGGCGGTGCAGCAGGCCCAGGTGGAACGGACCCGCATCGAGGGATTGGAGCAGCGCCAGAAAGAGTTGGCGGCGCGGCGCGAGCGCCTGACCGCGGAATGCGATCAACTCGACCCGGACGCCGCCCGCGAGCGGTTGAACGAGTTCGTCGAGGAGGCCGCGGAGCTGGCTGAACGCCAGGAGGCGCTGGCGGAGTCGTTGGAGGACGCCGAGCAGGGCGTGCGCGAACTGACGGAGCAGGAACAGGATCTCGACGAGCGCATTCACGATCTGCGTGGCGAGATCCAGCAGAGTGAGGCCCGCCTGACGTCCCTGGAAACCCTGCAGCAGGATGCCCTGGGCGCGGCCGATCAGGGGCCGGTGGCCGAGTGGCTGGCCCGGCACGGGCTGGATGGCGGCAGCCGGCTCGCCCAGGCGCTGACCGTACAACCCGGTTGGGAGGCGGCCGTGGAAACGGTGCTTGCAGATCGCCTGCAGGCGATCTGCGTCCCGGCGCAGGAGATGCCCGCCGCCGACGCCCTCGGAGTGCCGGAACAGGGCGCCGTTACACTGCTCACTCCCGGCGACGATGCGGGCAGCCCGGCCTCTCCCGCCCGAGACGGGCTGCGTCCGCTGCAGGAACAGGTGCAGGCCCCGTGGCCGCTGCACGACCTGTTGCACGGTGTGTTCTGCGCCTCCGACCCGGCGGAGTCGGAACGCCTGCGGCCGCGGCTCGGCGTCGGTGAATGCCTGGTGACGCCGGCAGGCCTGCTGTGCGGCCGGACGTGGACACAGGTCACCGGCGGTGACCAGGGCGGTGATGGCGTCATCGAACGCGAGCGCGCCATGGAGGAGCTGCGACGGGGTCTGGAGCAGGCGCGGGAGCAGCTCGACGATCTCCTGGACCGGCGCCGCGAGGTTGATGAACGCCGCCTGGACCGCGAGGAACAGCGCAATCAGCTCGCCGAGGAACGCGATACCCTGAACCAGCGACTCACCGAAGTCCGTGCCCGTGAAGAGAGCCAGCGCCAGCGTGTCGACGAGCTGCGGGAACGCCGGGAGCGTTTGCAGGAGGAGCTCGCCGGCCTGGAACAGGAGGCCGGGGAAGCCGATGAATCCGTGCGCGCCGCCCGTCGACGGCTGCAGGAGGCGCTTGACCGCAGCGAAGCGGACGAGGGTCACCGTGCCCGCCTGCAGGAGCAGAAGGAGGCGCACCAGCAGGCGGTGAGCGAGGCCCGGGAGGTCATGCGCGAGCGCCGGGAACGGCGACACGAGCTGTCACTGAAGCAGGAGAGCGCCAGCGCCGCGAAGCAGTCGCTGGAAGAACAGCTGCGGCGGCTCACGGATCAGCAGCAGCGCCTGCAGGCCCGGCAGGAGGAATTGCAGGAGGCGCGAGACAGCCGCGGCGATCCCGTCCCCGAGCTGGAGGCCGAGCGGGAGCGCCTGCTGGAGCAGCGCCTGGAAGCGGAACAGACGCTCAAGGACGCACGCGAGCGCATGGCGGCAGTGGAAGAGCGGCTGCGCGGGCACGAGGAGCAACGGCAGAAGGCCGAACAGCAGGTGGAGGCACTTCGCCAGGAGCTGGAGCAGATGCAGCTGCGCGACCAGGAGTTGCGGGTGCGGCGCCAGACCCAGGCGGAGCAGCTGGTGGAGCTCGGCTTCGACCTGGAGACGCTGCAGGCCAACCTGCCCGAGGAGGCCCGGGAGGCCGACTGGCAGCAACGGCTGGAGCAGGTGGAGCAGCGCATCAACCGCCTGGGCCCCATCAACCTGGCGGCCATCGATGAGCACAATCAGCTTTCCGAGCGCAAGGGCTACCTGGATCAGCAGCACGCCGATCTCTCCGAGGCCATGGAGACCCTGGAGTCGGCCATCCGCAAGATTGACCGGGAGACGCGGCAGCGCTTCAAGGAGACCTTCGACAAGGTCAACGCCGGTATTCAGCACATGTACCCGCGGCTGTTCGGCGGCGGCGAGGCCTACCTGGAGATGACCAGTGACGATCTGCTGGAGACCGGCATCACCATCATGGCGCGGCCGCCGGGCAAGCGGGTGAGTACCATCCATCTGCTCTCCGGCGGCGAGAAGGCGCTGACGGCGGTATCGCTGATTTTCGCGATCTTCGAACTCAACCCGGCGCCGTTCTGCATGCTGGACGAAGTGGACGCGCCGCTGGATGAGGCCAATGTCGGCCGCTTCTGCACACTGGTGCAGGAGATGTCGTCACGGGTGCAGTTCATTCTCATCACCCACAACAAGTCCACCATGGAAATCGCCAGCCACCTGATGGGGGTGACCATGCACGAGGCCGGCGTCTCGCGGCTGGTGGCGGTGGATGTGGATGAGGCGGCGGAGATGGCAGTGGCCGTGTGAAGGAAGCGCTGAACGGGAACAAATGACGCGTTGAAGCGTCTCCACGGGGAGACGCTGGACGCCAGGCCTGACAACATGGAGCCTGTGCGGATACTCGCCCAGGGGCGAAACGCCTGACGAGGTCACCGGGTTCCAACCATATCGCGGACGAAGACGATGGATACGCTGCGCTGGATACTGCTGATCGTTGGTGTGCTGGTCATCGCCGGTCTGTTCGGCTATTACAAATGGCAGGAGCGCCAGGCAACGCGGCCGCAACGGCCCGCGCGCGGCAAGGCGCGGACGGTAGGACGCAAGACGCGCAGTGATCGCGACGTGGAAGCGGCGCTGGAAGACATGGATGACTTTGTCCTTGGTGACGATGTTGATGCCGAGCCGGACCCCGACCTCGCCGCAATGAACCTCACCGCTGCCGACGACGAGACCGTGGGCCGGTCAAGGCCCGCCAGTGTTGGCGGCCAGAGTCATCACGATACACCGGACGATGAAGACTGGACCGTCGGGACGGTGCGTGTACGTCAGGTGGGCGAACCCGAGACCGAGCGTCCCCGTCCGGCCGCCGGGGAAGGCCGGCAGCCGGAGACGCAGGATGCATGGCAGCCGGACGCCTGGGACGAGCCCCTGGCGGACGAACCGGAGATGGGCGTCGACGAGCCGGAGGACGATCCGATTCAGCCCGAGCCCGTGGATCGCCCGACGCGCGCCGGGCGGGATGACGACGATGCCTGGAACCTCGGGCCGGTGCGTATCCCCCGGCCCGCCTGGGGGCGTGACACCCACGGCCGCGAAGAACGCGCCCGGCAGCAGGACGAGGCTGCCACCGAGGAAGCCATCACCGAGGCGGTGGGGGAGAAGATCGTGGTGTTGCACGTGCATGCCGGTGAAGGCCTGTGTTTCACCGCACCGGCGGTGCAGGAAGCGCTGGAGGCCAGTGGTCTGCGCTTCGGTCAACACGGCATATTCCATCGGCACGTGGACACCAGTCGCGGCCAGCAGCCCATGTTCAGCGTGGCCAGCATGGTCAAGCCGGGTACCCTCGACCCGGACGAACCCGATACCCTGGAGACGCCGGGGCTGGCGCTGTTCATGCAGCTTCCGGGACCGTTCGATGGTCTCTCCGCCTTCGAGCAGATGCTGGAAGTGGCACGGCGGCTTGCCGACCAGTTGGAGGGGCATCTCCTGGACGGCACCCGCTGCGATCTCACCAACCAGGCGGTGGAACACATCCGTGAGGAGCTACGGGAGTACCGGCGCCTGGCTCATCTGGCGGCCCGGCGGCACCACGCCTGAACGGGTCCACCCTGGCCTGCGCTCCGTGTCCGGCGGGGCGTTACTCCTGCTAGTGTCCTGTAACCCGATTTCGTTGTATTTTGAGCGCCTGTGCGGTGCCAGGGCGAGACGCGGCTCGCAGGCAATGGCCGTCGCCCTTGGCAAGAGGCGCAACGAAGCCCTGGCACCGCACAGGCGCTCCCGCAGGTCCTGCCTCTGGGCCTCTGAGGCGGCGTTATCGGTCCTCGCCGTAGTGACGCTACGCCTTCGGACCGATGGCCTTGCCTCGGCGGCCCAGAGGACAGGAAAAATCAACGAATTCGGGTTACAGGACACTAGTGTCTGGCTGATTTCCTGTTTGTATCCAACGCGAGGTAGACAATGAGCATCAGCAAAGTGGGCGTGATCGGCGCCGGGACCATGGGCAGTGGCATTGCACAGGCGTTCGCTGTCAGTGGCTTCAGCGTCAAGATGTCGGACATCGGCCAGGAACAGGTCGATCGCGGGCGTAAGGCGGTGGAAAAGAGCCTCGACCGACTGGTGTCCAAGGACAAGATCTCCGTTGCCGATCACGGCGCGGCGCTGGACCGTCTGGAAGGCGTGGTGGGTCTGGACAAGCTGGCCGATTGTGAACTTATCGTGGAGGCCGCCACGGAGAACGAGGAGCTCAAGCTCAAGATCTTCCGTGAACTCTCCGCGCTGGTGGGCAAGGACGTGGTGCTGGCCTCGAACACGTCGTCCATCTCACTCACGCGCATCGCCGCCGCCACGACCAATCCGGAGCGGGTCATTGGCATGCACTTCTTTAATCCCGTGCCGGTGATGAAGCTGGTGGAAGTGGTGCGTGCCCTGCAGACCAGTGATGCCGTGTTCGAGCAGGTGGATGCGCTCACCCGGCAGCTGGGCAAGGAGCCCGTCGCGGTCAAGGACAGCCCGGGGTTCGTGGTCAACCGGATCCTGGTGCCGATGATCAACGAGGCGGTGTTCGCCTACGCCGAGAACCTGGCGGCGCCCGAAGACATCGACCGCACCATGCAGATGGGGGCCAATCATCCAATGGGGCCGCTGGCGCTGGCGGACCTGATCGGGCTGGATACCTGCCTGGAAGTCATGAAAGTGCTGCATACCAACCTGGGCGACCCCAAGTACCGCCCGTGCCCGTTGCTGCAGCAGATGGTGGATGCCGGTTACCTGGGCCGCAAGGTCGGCCGCGGTTTCTACACCTACGAGTGAAGCGAACCGTCCGCGCCGGAGTCGGTCGGTGTCGCCGTTGCCGGCCACTCCGGACTAAGGGAGCTGCACCATGTTCGGGTTTCTCCAGGGCTTCGCCTACGGGCTGTTCGTCTCCTGCGCGCCGTGGTTTCTGGCCGGCATGATCAACCCCGCCCTGGCGGTGCCGGGTGAGCGGCCCAACCGCCTGCAGGTGGTGCTCCGATACTGGCTGCTGCTGCCCTTCGTGGCGTTCGTGCTGTGGCTCACCTCGCTGTGGGGGGGCTTCGGACCCACCGTCGCTGGCTGGATCGCCGGGCTGGCAGCCGTGGCGGTGGCCCTACCAGTGGAGCACGGCTGGCGGCGGTGGCGTGCCCGACAGCGTGAACGCCGCGATGCCGAAGCGCGGCGGCGTGCCCGCGCGGAGCAGGAAGCGGCGGCGCGCGAGTCCGGTCTGGCCGAACTCGATCCGGAGAACCCCCCGGAGGATGCCGATGCTCTGGTGCGGCAGCTGTGTACCGTCAAGCGGCGGCTCTTGCAGACGGGGCGCAATGATTCCGCCGTGCATGTGGATCGCCTCTACTCCCGCTATTCCCGGGTTGCCTCGCTGCTCTCCTCGCGTTTTGATCCCGCCGAGGTCACCCATGAACGTGCCCTGGGTCTGCTGACGGAAGTCTGTCGTGGGGCGCTGGATGATCTCCAGGCCATGGCGCGCCGTGCCGAAAGCGTGCGCGACGTGGACGGCGGCTACGTGCGCCGCCGGCTGCACAGCGAGCGTGATACGCTCACCCCGGAGGAGCGTCAGGCCCTGGAGCGGCGGCTGGAACTGCTCCAGGAAACCGACGACGAACTGCGCCGCATTGCCGGACGCCTTGAGCCGGTGATGACCGCTCTGGATGACACGCTGGTGTCCGTGGCGCGGATCGATACCGGTCGCAGCCACGCATCGGTGGACGCCGAGCAGGCGCTGCTCGACCTGCAGCGCTTCAGCGCCGGTGCCGGGCGCTACGGACGCACCGGCGGAGGAGGAAACCAATGAGCAACGGCGAGCGTGACGAACCGCCACTGACCCTGTCCGTGCCGGACGTCGACGACCTGGCCGGCGACGAGGCTGGTGCAGTGCAGAAGGATGCCGGGCTGGCCGAGGAAGCGGAGCAGTTCGTGCAGGCGTTGCTGGAGGCCGAGCAGGGCAGGGTCGGGCACCAGCGAGAGTCCGTTGATACCCTCGGTCGTGACGCCCAGCAGGAGGCCGCGCACCGCAGCGCCATGCTGGAGACGCCGCTGCGCCGGCTGGCCCACCAGGGCGATGATGGCGGCCCGGTAGCCGGTTCCCTGGAGCAGCTGCGTACCCACATGGCCGAACTGGACCCGAACCGGCACAAACTCTCCAGCGACGGGATTGCGCGGCTGCTTGCCCGGATCCCCGGTGTCGGTAGCCCCCTGCAGCGTTATTTCCGCCGCTTCGAGACCGCCCAGGAGGCCCTGGATGCCATCATCCGTGATCTCGAGTCCGGCCGGGACATGCTGCGGCGGGACAATGTCACCCTGGACGATGACCAGGCTGCCCTGCGGGCGAGCCTGGGGCGTCTGGAGCGTCAGGTGGCCCTGGGGCGGCACATCGACCAGCGGCTGCAGGAGCGGGTTGCGGGCCTCCCTGAGGAGGATCCGAAGCGCACGTTCCTGGAGAACGAGCTGCTGTTCCCTCTGCGTCAGAGGATCACCGATCTGCAGCAGCAACAGGTTGTCGCGCAGCAGGGGATTCTCGCCCTGGAAGTGGTCATCCGGAACAACCGGGAGCTGATCCGCGGCGTTGATCGTGCCATCAACGTGACCGTGTCGGCGCTGAACGTGGCCGTTACCGTGGCCATGGCGCTGGCCAACCAGCGGCTGGTGCTGGACCGTGTGGAGGCGCTGAATGCCAGCACCTCGTCGATGATTGCGGGCACGGCGGAGACCCTGCGCCAGCAGGGCGTCGCCATCCAGAACCGCGCCGCGTCCACGTCCCTGGACATGGAACAGCTGGAAGGCGCCTTCGCCAACGTCATGGGGGCCATTGACGAGGTCGCCCGCTATCGCCGCGAGGCCCTGCCGCGACTCGACGCCCAGATCGACCGTCTGGAGCAGCTCGCCGGCCAGGGCGATCAGGCGCTGCGGTCCATGGACGCCGGCAAATCGGGCGGGGGATAGTGTGAGAACACCGTGGTGGAGGCGTCCGGAAGTCGTAACCCTGTTACCGGCGCGTGGCGGTGATGGAACTGGAGCGGTCTGATGAGTACGAACGTGGATGCAGCCCTGGATGACCTGCGGTCGCAGCTCGGCGATCGCGTCTCCACCGCGGCGGCGGTACGCGAACAGCACGGCCACGATGAATCCGGCTGGCCGGTGATGGCCCCGGATGCCGTGGTCTTCGCGACGGAGCGCGGGCACGTGGCCACGGCGGTCGTCGTCTGCGCCCGCCACGGACTCCCGGTGATCGCGTACGGCACCGGCACGGCCGTGGAGGGGCACGTGCAGGCCGTCCGAGGCGGTGTCGTCATCGATCTCGCCGGCATGGATCAGGTACTCCGGGTCAGCCCCGGGGACATGGACTGCACCGTTCAGGCCGGGGTCACCCGCAAGCAGCTCAACCGCCATCTGCGTGATACCGGACTGTTCTTCCCCGTGGATCCCGGCGCGGATGCCTCCATCGGCGGCATGGCCGCCACGCGGGCGTCGGGCACCAACGCCGTGCGTTACGGCACCATGGCCCACAACGTGCTCTCGCTCACGGCGGTGCTGCCGGACGGGCGCGTCATCGAGACCGGGCGGCGTGCCCGCAAGTCCTCTGCCGGCTACGACCTGACCCACCTGCTCATCGGTGCCGAGGGAACCCTGGGTGTGATCACCGACATCACCCTGCGCCTGCACGGCCTGCCGGAGGCCATCAGCGCGGCAGTGTGCGCGTTCCCCTCCGTGGAAGCCGCGGTGCAGGCGGCCAGCGAGACCATCCAGAGCGGTGTGCCGGTGGCGCGGGTGGAGTTGCTGGACGAACTGCAGATGCGGGCCATCAACGCCTACGCCGGGCTGGACCACGCCGAGGCGCCGCATCTGTTCCTGGAGTTCCACGGCTCGTCGGCGGGGGTCGCCGAGCAGGCCGAGGCCACCCAGGCCATTGCCGCGGAGCATGGCGGTACCGCGTTCCAGTGGTCCACCCGGGAGGAGGAGCGCAATCGCCTGTGGCAGGCGCGCCATGATGCCTTCCCGGCGGCCATGCAACTGCGGCCAGGGTGCCGGCCGGTGATCACCGATGTGTGTGTGCCGGTATCGGCCCTCGCGGGCTGCATCGCCCGTGCCCAGGAGGATCTGGCTGCCATGCCCGTGCCCGGGACGATCCTTGGCCATGTGGGCGACGGCAATTTCCACGTGATCCTGCTCTGCGATCCGGACAGCGAGGAGGAGCACGCCGCCGCCAAGGCATTCAACCAGCGCCTGGTGGAACAGGCCCTGGCCCTGGACGGCACCTGCACCGGTGAGCACGGCGTGGGACTGGGCAAGCGGGGCTTTCTGGCCCGCGAACACGGCGACGCCGTGGAGGTGATGCGTGCTGTCAAGAACGCCCTGGATCCGCAGGGCATCATGAATCCCGGGAAGATCCTCCCCGATCCTCCGTCAGGGTGAAATAGGGCGCGGTGGAGCCGCGGGTCTCCTTTGCCCGCCGTAGCTCCGCACGGGCCACCGTGCGCAGATGCACCTCGTCCGGGCCATCAAGAAACCGCATGGCGCGCCCCCAGGTCCACAGGTAGCTGAGCGGCGTGTCCGGTGTCAGGCCCATGGCACCGAATACCTGAATGGCCCGGTCCAGCACCCGTGTCTGCAGTTGCGCCACCACCACCTTGATGGCGGACACGGCGGTATGCGCGGCCCGTGCGCCGTGCTGATCGATCTGCCAGGCCGCCTGCAGCACCAGCAGCCGCGCCTGGTCGATCTCCAGGCGCGAGTGGGCGATCCATTCGTTGATATTCGCCTGCTCCGACAGATGCTTGCCGAAGCTACGCCGTTCCAGCGCGCGCTCCCGCATGAGCTCCAGGGCCACCTCGCACTGACCGATGGAGCGCATGCAGTGGTGGATGCGGCCGGGTCCCAGGCGCGCCTGGGCCATGGCGAATCCCTCTCCCTCTTCACCCAGCAGGTTGGCCGCGGGCACCCGGACGTTGCGGAACACCAGTTCGCAGTGCCCCTCCGGAGAGTGGTAGTGCATGATCGGGATGTTGCGGGCGATTTCCAGTCCGGGCGCATCCATTGGCACCAGGACCATGCTGTGCCGCCGGTGGCGGTCCGCCCCGGCGTCCTCGTCGGATACCCCGAGCACGATGGCCAGGCGGCAGTTCGGGTGGTTGGCGCCGGTGATGAACCACTTGCGGCCGTTGATGACGTACTCGTCGCCGTCGCGGCGGATGGACGTCTGGATGTTGGTGGCGTCCGACGAGGCCACATCCGGCTCGCTCATGGCGAAGCAGGAGCGGATTTCGCCCTCCAGGAGCGGCATCAGCCAGTCACGGTACTGGGCCGGGGAGGCGAACAGGTGCAGCAGTTCCATGTTGCCGGTGTCCGGCGCCGAGCAGTTGAACACTTCGGAGGCCCAGTGGACCCGGCCCATGGTTTCCGCCACGGGGGCATAGTCCAGGGTGCTCAGGGCAGTGCCGGGCTCCTCCTCGCGCAGACCGGGGAGGAACAGGTTCCACAGGCCGTCCCAGCGGGCCAGTGCCTTGATGTCGTTCACGAGTTCCAGGGGGTAGTCCCCACGGGCCACCTGGGCATGCCACTGGGCGTTGTACGGCAGTACGTACTGCTCCATGAACTGAAAGACCTGTTCACGGATGGCCTTGCTGCGCTCGCTGTGGGCGAAATCCATGCTGCCTCCCTTGTTCCGGATCGGGACAGCGTGCTCGTGAACGCAAGGATTGGCGATGACCCAGATCAAGTGAACGCGCTACCCTGCGTCCATACCGGCATCGCGCCGGCATTCCCGAGGGGCGTGAACCGACGTCCGGATGACAGCACACTGAACGTGGCTACAGGACACTAGACGATGCGACTTGAAGTGGGTTGCTCCATCCGCATGCATTGCCCCCAGCAGACGCCGCTGATTCTGCTGTTGCGCCCCCGCAGCGGAGTATCGCAGTGGGTGGAGGAAGAGCGTTACATCCTGGACCCCCATGTGCCGGTGGACGAGTACGTGGACGGTTTCGGCAATCTCTGCCAGCGACTGGTGGCCCCTGTCGGTCCTTTCCGGATCGAAACCCATGCCCGGGTGCGCACTGTTGCCAGCGTGGATGTTGCGGCGGGGGCGCCCTTCGTGCCGGTACCGCAACTGCCGGATTCGGTGCTGGCATACCTGCTCCCCAGCCGCTTCTGTGAGTCCGACCGCCTGGGCGCCATGGCCACCGATCTGGTCAGTGGCGAGCGTCCCGGCTACGACCAGGTTGCCGCCGTTTCCCGCTGGGTGAATCAGCACATACGCTACCGGTCGGATTCCGATCCGGCGCCGGTGTCCGCCACAGAAGTGCGAGCGCGGGGTAACGGTGTCTGCCGTGACCTGACGCACCTGGCCATCGCCCTGTGCCGGGCCATCAATATTCCGGCCCGGATGATTGCGGGCTACGCCCAGGATCTGGAGCCCATGGACCTGCACGCCTGGTTCGAGGCCTGGGTCGGTGGGCGCTGGTACACCTTCGATCCGACCCAGCCCCAGAAGAACAACGCCCGGGTGGTCCTGGCCCAGGGCAGGGATGCGGCGGACATACCGGTCTACAACCAGTTCGGTCCGCCGGTCATCCCCGAGCAGATGCACGTCGCCGTCCGTCCCTTGAACTGAAGCCGGGGTCCTGTCTACGGGTCCGGGAACTCCGTGGGCGCGCCGGCGCGGGATTCCCAGGCGTCGATGTCGGCGGCCACGGCGGCGAGCTTCTCGCGCATGCGCCCGTAGGCGTAGCGTCCCAGCGGGATGCGCAGGGGCGGGTTGTCCATGGCCACCGCTTCCAGAATGACCTGGGCCGCGCGTTGCGGGTCGCCGGGCTGGTTGCCGTGCCGATTGGTGACCGTCTCCCGACTCGCGCCGCTGGTTGTGGCGTAATCTTCAATGACGTGGTCCGCCAGGCGCAGTGAGCGCCCGGTGAACTCGGTCCGGAACGGGCCCGGCTCGATGAGGGTGACGTGAATGCCCAGCGGTTCGAGTTCTCCGGCCAGCGCTTCGGACAGCCCCTCCAGCGCGAACTTGGAGGCCGCGTAGAAGCCGTAACCGGGCCGCGCGGTCATGCCGGCCACGGAGGAGATGTTGACGATGCGGCCACCGCGACGTCCGCGCATGCCCGGCAGCAGGGCGCGGGTGAACTCCACGGTGCCGAAGAAATTGGCCTCCAGCATGGGGCGGTACTCGGCGGGAGTCATTTCCTCCACGGCACCGATGACACCGAAGCCGGCGTTGTTCACGAGCACGTCCACTCGGCCGAAGGCGTCTTCGGCAGCAGCAGCAGCCTCCGCGATACGTTCCCCATCGGTGAGGTCCAGTGCGAGTGTGGCGACCTGGTCCGGATAGCGTTCGGCAAGATCCTGCACTGCCTCCTGCCGCCGTGCCGTGAGCACCGCGGCGTCTCCACCCTGGAGAACTGCCTCTGCAAGTGCTCGGCCGAACCCGCTGGAGGCGCCGGTGATGACCCAGACGCGTTGCATATCGTCCCCTCCGTTCTTGTAGTGTTCGGGCCGCAACCGGGCCCATGCACGGTGAGGCCGCTTCAGGTGGCGGCTGCGGCGGCGCGGTGCCACCGGCCGACGGCGAATGCCATGATGATCAGGATGGCTTGCACGCCGTACAAGGTAAAGAGGAAGGCCCGCGGGTAACGGCTGTAGATGCTGCCACCGCTGGTCGGGTCCTGGGGCAGCTGCAGCACGGTGGCGGTGCGGGTGAAGGCCTCGGTGGTCGCCACGATGCGGCCGTTCGGACCACTGATGGTCGATGGGCCGTTGTTCATCGCATGCACCACTGGCACCCGGTTCTCGATACCGCGAAGAACGGCCTGCGCCGCGTGCTGATAGGGCTGCCGGGTTTCACCAAACCAGTTGTTCATGGACTGGAAGACCAGCACGGTGCCTTCCGGGCGCTCACTGACCGCATCTGCAACCAGCGCCGGGATTGCTGTCTCGAAACAGATCTTGGGCACGATCCGCATGGTGTCGATGACCGCACTGGCGTGTCCGGCTCCACGGGAGAGGTCGGCGGACGCATCGCCGAAGTACGCCCGGGCCGGGCCTTCAAGCAGTGGAAACCGTTCAGTCAATGGGATGAACTCGCCGAAGGGCATGCGGCGCATCTTGCGGTACCGGGCTGCCTCTGCCCCATCCGCTCCCAGAATGACGCTGGTGTTGTGCGCGGCGGAGTCAGTCTGCTCATTATCCTGGAAGACCAATGGCGTCTGCAGCTCCGCCACCTGACGCCGATAGGCCTGTCGCACGGAAGGGTAGCGGTGGTAGCCCTTGAAGCGGGTCTCCGGCCAGACCACCAATTCCGCGCCCTCGGCGGCGAGCTCCCGCGTCATGGCCATTTCCGGCGGGGCCAGGCGCGTGTAACCGTCGGCCACCGGCGGGATGGAAGCACTGGGTGGGTCGTCGGGCTGGACGATACCGATGCGGCGCTCGGCCCATTCCGCGGTTTCCCCCTGCCAGTGAAGCACCGCGGCGACGCCGTACCCGAACCAGGCCATCAGCAGTGTTGTGGCGATCACGTTGGCGGGGCGCAACAAGGAGCCCATGCCGTCACGCAGCAACTGAAACAGGAGTGCGGACGTCAGCGCCAGCATCAGATCGACACCGTGGCCCCCCACCAGGTCGGCGCCCTGAACGCCGGGCAGCAAGCCGGTCTGACCGGCGGCCAGGGTCACCGGCGTGAGCAGCGGGAAAAGGGCGAAAACAGAAACGAAACTCACCGGGAAAAGCAGTACCACCGGCCAGCCGGTGCGGCGCTCAAGCCAACGGAACAGCAGGGCCGCCAGGGCGATGCTCTGGGAGACGTAGAGCCAGTAAACGGTGGCCGCGGCAAGGCTTGCCATGGGCGAATGGCCGAGGAAATTCTCGACCATTTGCGGCATCCAGTAATGGGCGGCAGCCCATGCGGTGATGCCGGCCAAGGTGCCAAGCAGCCAGGCACTGGCCAGCGATGACCCGCGCAGCGCGAACAGCAGCGGCACGAAGCCGATCCAGCCCGCGAGGTAGAACTGAGGGTGCAGGAAGGGGAGTGCCAGCAGGATGCCAGAGGCAATGGCAAGAGCGCCTTTGCGCAGCAGAGGCGCAGGGAGGGCGACTGTAGGCATTGACGGCATGACGGGTAGTCTATTCGCTCTGCACGTCCCGTCGCGACCGGGCGGGATTGCACTCACCGGCGGAA
>SKYZ01000339.1 GCA_007127625.1 Aquisalimonas sp.
CAGGTCTCCGACGGCGCATTGCGGGAAGGCGTGCTCCACGACCTGGTCGGGCGCATGGACTACCATGACGTCCGTGACCAGACCGTCGCCGCCCTGGCCAGTCGGTACCATGTGGATACGGAGCATGCGGCGCGGGTGGAGCGCACGGCACTGTCACTGCAGGGCCAAGTGGAGGAGGCGTGGGGTTTCGATCGCGAGGCGCGGAACTGGCTGGCGTGGGCGGCGCGGCTCCACGAGATTGGCCTGGATGTCGCCCATAGCGGCTACCACCGCCACGGCGAATACATCGCCCGCCACGGGGATCTTGGAGGCTTTTCCGCCCAGGACCAGGCGGTGCTGGCGGCACTGATCCGCTGTCACCGCCGCAAGATCGCCCGTTCAGCGTTATCCGCAGTCCCGCAAGGACGGCAGCAGCGCACATGGCGTCTGGTCCCGCTGCTGCGCCTGGCGGTGGTCCTGCACCGCAGCCGCCTGGACGAAGAGGCCCCGCCCGTGCGGCTGCGGGCCAAGGCCGATACCCTGACCCTGACCTTCCCGACCGACTGGCTGTACCGCCACCCGCTCACTGCGGTGGACCTGAAACTGGAACAACAGGCCCTGACCCGCGCCGGCTACACCCTCACCATCAATGAAGCCGACACCCCAAACCGTTAGGATGCATCTTGATGCACCGTCAAGGTCGCGGCTTGCGCCGCTCCTACGAGGCCGTAGCCCCGTAGGGCGGACCTTCAGGTCCGCCGTTATAGATATGCAAGCCAAGGCGGCTCGTTGAAGCCCGATCGGCGGACCTGACGGTCCGCCCTACGGAGAGGCCCTGCAACTCGCCCGACGGGGCCGCCGGATCCCGCCGAGCACCTAACCATAGGTCCCATCCGGCTCCCGCACCACCCCCTCAAGAAACAGCGCCCCCTGGCACTGATGCACTCCGGCGCCCCACGCCGCGTCCCGCTGCGCCGGCGTTTCCACCCCTTCCGCCACCAGGGTCATGCCCATGTCCTGGCAGAGCCCGCGTAAGTGGGTGATTACAGCCTCCGCCCGATGGCGCTCGGAGGCTGTGTTGCAGGTCAGGAGGTCAAGCCACTCCGGGGCGAGCTTGGCCGTATCCACGCCCAGCCGGGTGAGCTCGATCATGGGCACCGCCCGGGCGCCGAAGTCGTACATCGCCAGCCGCAGGCCAGGCAGCCGCTCCCGAAGGGTGGCAATCCCCTGCATGAGCTGCGGGTCGTGTTGGAGAAAGGCGCGGGTGACGTCGACTTCCATCTGTCGCGCGCCGATACGGAAGGCACCCATGTACTGCGCGAGGCGCTCCGGGAACGTCTTATCCTTGAGTGTGATCTCGGCCAGGCGAACGGAGAGGACCGCGGCGGGATTCCGGGTGAGTACGGTGGGGAGCGTCGCCGCCATCTTCTCCACGATCAGTCGCTCCATTAGGTGGAGCTGCCCTGTCTCCTCGGCCAGTTCCAGCAGCTGCGTCCGGTCGATGTAGCCCTCCACCGGGTGGTGCCAGACGGAGATGTACTCCATGGCCACCAGCCGTTCCTGCCGATCGACTCTGGGGTCGAGTTCCGTCGCCAACTGCGAGCGGACCTCGGGCTGGTAGAGCTCCTGCTGCAGCTGGAACCGCGTGGCGATGGGTCGGTCCATGTCCGGGCCGTGGAAGCGGAAGGTGTTGCGCCCGGACGCCTTGGCGTCGTACATCGCCGCGTCGGCGGCGCTCAGCAGCGCATCGGCTGAATCACCGTCTACGCCCGAGAGGGCGATGCCGATGCTGGGCCGCACGGTCACCGTGCGCTCACCCAGTCGGACCGGGTCGGCCAGCGCCCCCATCAGCTTGTCCACCAGCCGCTGCGCTCCCGCGCGGTCCACCTCCGGCGCCACCACGACGAACTCGTCGCCACCCAGCCGCGCCACGGTGTCCTGTTCCCGGGTACAGGCCAGCAGCCGATCGGCCACTTCATTCAGGAGCTCGTCACCGGCGTCGTGGCCCATGCTGTCGTTGACCATCTTGAAGTTGTCCAGGTCCAGCATGCATACGGCGAGTTGCGACCGTGTCCGACGGGCCGTGGATAGCGCCTGCGTCGTGTGCTCCTTGAGCAGCCGCCGGTTCGCCAGGCCGGTGAGGATGTCGTGGCTGGCCTGATAGTGCATGCGTTCCAGCAGGGTGCCGGTCTCCAGGATGGTGGAGGCCAGCGCCACCACGTCCGCCAGGAGTTCGGTTTCATCGTCGCCGAAGGGCTCCGCCTGGTTACGCAGGATCGCCATGGCCCCACGCTGGCTACCGTCCGGATGGCGAAGGGGAAACCAGATCATGGCGTGCCAACCGGCGTCTGCGGCAATCGAACCGCCGGCATAGCTGCTGCTTTGCTGCAGGTCGGGTGTGGCGGTGAGCCAGTCACGGTCACGCATGATCGCCGCGGGGCTTCCGGGCAGCCGCAGCAATTCCTGGAACAGGTCACACTGCCGGTCGGTGAGCTCCGGAGCCGAGAGCAGGGAGAGGCCATCGCCGTTGAGCTCGGCAATGGCGGCGACGGCGTTGGAACTGTAGCGGGGCAGGGTGCTCAGCAGTTCCGAGAGCACACTGGCAACGGAGCGGTTGCGGGCCAGCCGCTCCAGCAGCCGCGAGCGTTCATTGCGCAGGCGCGCGCGCAAGTGATCATGGGTGACGTCGGTGAGGCTGGAGAACACCAGCGTCTCCCCATCGGCACCGATGACCCGCTCGCCGGCGATGTGCATGTAGCGGAAGTGGCCGCTCCGGTGCCTGACCTTCCAGACCCCGGAGCGCGGCTTGCCGTCCTCGACCACGGCCGCATACTGGCTGCGCACGACGCCCTTGTACTCCTCGGGCACCATACGGGTGACATCGGCCCCGATCAGTTCCTCCGGTGTATAGCCGAGGATGTGACTGGTAAAGCCGCTGATCCGGCGGACGACGCCGTTGGCATCCGCCAGGCTGAAACCGCTGTGGCTGGTCCGGGAGAAGGCATCCAGGATCTGCTCCTGCTCCGCCTGCAGCCGCCGTTGCCGGCGGGCGTCCTGGAGCGCCAGGTAGTTGTCCAGGTACGCGGCGGCAAGGTGGGCCTGGTGCTGGAGGCCGTGGGTACCGAGTTCACCGAGGCCGTCCCGGGGCGTGCGGTCCAGCACGCACAGGGTGCCGAAGGGCACGCCCTCCGGGCTGCGCAGCGGGGCACCGGCGTAGAAGCGCAGGCCGTCCTCCTGCTGGACCAGGGGCAGATCCCGGAAACGGGCGTCATTGCGCGCATCCGGCACCACCATCAGATCGTCATGAGTGAGGGTGCGGGCGCAGAAGGTATCCTCGTGGGGGAGGTCCTGGTCCTGCAGGCCTACGCAGGCGCGAACCCGCATGACGTCCTCGTCCGCCAGCGTAACGGTTGCGAATTCCGTCCCGGCCACGCGCGAGGCCAGATCGGTGATGTCTCTCATGAGCGCCAGCGTGCGCTCATCAAGCTCACCGAGCCCTCGTGCGATATCCTCACGGTGCTGTGTGCTGGATTCTGACCGATCCGTCACGAACCTTCTCCCGGCGGCGATTCTTGTTGTAGCCGCTGCTTGTATGCGTGACCGTGCCTGTGACGGAATATGCGTCACCCATGCACGATTACACCGGAACAGGACGATTCATGCCCGGACCTGAGTCACGAAACCGCGCATCCGGCTACGGACCGCTGATTCGTTACACCCTGATCCAGGTGCCCGGCATCCTGTTCCTGGGCGCGGGACTCTACATATTTCTGGACTGGGGGTGGATCTCCCTGAGCACCGCCGCCTGGGTGATGGTCATCTGGGTCGCCAAGGACGCCGCCCTGTACCCCCTCTACCGCCCCGCGCTCCAGTCCGGCATCCGCGGCCAGCCCGTCC
>SKYZ01000141.1 GCA_007127625.1 Aquisalimonas sp.
CAGGGGTTCGATTCCCCTCAGCTCCACCAGACATCTTTTCAAATCAGGTAGTTAACAGGCCCTTCGGCGCCTGTTAACTACCTGACTACCCACCCAGATAACGCTCTATTGCCCTCCCTGTTCGTGGCCCCGAGCCTGCTGGCACAGCACGCAATGGACCGTCAGGCGGACGGTAACGCACAGACATCGCTGACTGTCAGGAACACTCTTGATCTTGCGCCAAGCGTTGTACAGAACCGCATTTTCAAGAGGTTTGGACAACTCGTTGTCGACGGCAAGTCCCGGCGCCTGGTGCCCGACAGGCAATGCCGTCTGTCGCCTGATACAGGAAACGTCCATGAAAAGGCTCAATGTACTTGCTCTCTGTGCCGTGCTGGCACCCGCGTACATGCTGGGTTTTGGCAATGTAGCCGCTGAAGAGCAGGATAAATCCTGCGAGACTCACCAGCACGCGGGTGAGACCATCGACGAGGAGAACGAGGCTGAACGGGATGGCACCGCCCCGGATCCATCTGCCGAAACCGGCGACGGGAGTGACACGGCGGCCACGCGGGCGCAGGAATCCCAGGAGCCACGACGCACCGACCAGCCGGCTGGATCGGGCGATACCGACGATGCGGCCGCTCAGGGAGATCATCACTGCGCAGAGTATTCAACCAACTAATCGGAACACGCATCCTCGGACAGCAAGGAGTCTACCCTTGCTATCCGAGAATCCGCCGTTGTACCCAAAGTTAACAGTTCCGGCAGCTACGAGTAGCTACGGAACTGTTCCTCACTGCCGCATATATTGTTGTCCCCTGCGGCATGACAGCGAGCACGATATACGTGGTCGCCAGGCTGCTGGCGTCGGTCGGAATCGGGCGATGCTCGCCGAACTCGATCCGGATTGCAGCATGCGACCGGTTTGACGCGTGGCTGCGGCTGGGCCCATAATTATATAGATCGTTCTATATAAGTATGGGCCGCACAATGCCGATCGAACAACGTGACACCCCGCTCAATACCGCCGAGCGGCTGGTCTGCGCGGGGTACTTCCTCGCCACCGCCGACGGGCATCCTTTCAATGGCGAGAGCAAGTCATGGGGGTGAGTGGACTTTTCGTGGTGCTGGCGGCCCTGTTCTGGGGGCTGTCCGGCGGGATCGGCGGTATTCTGATGGGCGATGGCTGGGACGCGTTCGTGGTGTCCTTCTATCGGGGCGCGATCGGCCTGCTGTGCGTGCTGGTCTGGCTCATGCTACGTCCCCGCGGCAGTGGACTGGCTAATCCAAAGTTATGGTTCTGGTCCGCCATCGCCGGCATCGGTGTCGCAGGCAACTTCGCCTTCTATTTCGTGAGTATCGGACAGGGAAGCGTCGCGGTAGCGGCGACGCTGATGTACTGCGCCCCCGTGTTCGTCTACCTCGTGTCATTCGCCCTGAAGCTTGAAAGCCCCACCGCGGTGAAGTGGATCGCCATGGCGCTGGTGATGGTCGGTGTCGTCCTGCTGACACAGATCTACGACGTCAGTGCTGGCGGCGTCACGGCGCTTGGTGTTGGCGCCGTGCTGCTCTCCGGGCTGTCCTATGCGATTTTCATTTTCGGCTTCAAGTATGCGGCGCCGCACGGCAGCCCGCAGGCGATTCTCGTCATCGCGTTTACGGTACTTGCCCTGATTCTGATCCTGCCGGGCGATGCCGACCAGACCGTTGCCGCGCTCAGTACGCCTGATTGGCCCCTGTTCGTGGCATTGGGCGTGCTCGGCGCAGGGTTGTCGTTCGTGCTCTATATCATCGGCCTGAATCATACGGCGCCGGCTGTGGCCTCCATCATTGCAATGGTCGAGCCGGTCACCGCGTCGTTGTTCGGTGTGGTGGTTCTGCATGAAAGCCTGGCTGGCATGCAGATCGCGGGCATGGCGCTGATACTGCTCACAGTGACTGCCCTGAGCGTGCATTCGAACGCCCGGCCGCCGGCGCCCCATCTGCCCACCCGCTGATTCGGGCCCGCAACACCAAGGCAGTAGACAGAGCAGCTTAGTGCGCCCACCATGGGGAATTATACCCCCTGGCGGAGCAGTACCCATGCACGTTTTCGCCAACCCTGTCGGTGGTGGCTCACTGTGGTTCGATAACCTTGCCACGGCCGACGGCACCCCCGTCGCCTACGATCCCCAGGCAAGGGCGTTCGTGCCCATGCCGCCGTTCTGTGCCAATCGGGACGTGATCGGCTGCAACTGGATCGCCCCCGAACAGGGAGCGTTCTGCCGTTCCTGCGCCATGACGGCGCTGGCCCCGGATCCGTCGATTCCGGATGCGATCCCCAACTGGGCGCAGACGGAGGCTGCCAAGCGCTGGGTGCTGGACAATCTCGGACGCTGGCACTGGTTTCGACCGGAAGACCCGGGAGCCCCGCCGGTGTTTCGCCTGCTCGCCGAGGGCCCCACGCCAGTTCCCATGGGCCACGCCGAGGGTGTGGTCACCATCAGTGTGGCGGAAGTGGATCCGGTGCTGGTGGCCACCCGGCGCGAGGCGCTGGAAGAGCCCTACCGGACCATGATGGGCCACATGCGGCACGAGATCGCGCACATGCTATGGTGGCGGCTCAGCCTTCGCGATGATTTTCTGGACGCCTTCCGGGCCATGTTCGGCGACGAGCGGATCAACTACCCCGCCGCCCTTCAGTACCACTACGAGAACGGCCCACCGGCCCAGTGGCGGCAGCACTACCTCACCACCTACGCCTCAGCCCACCCGCACGAGGACTGGGCGGAAACCGCCGCACATCTGCTGCACCTGACCGACATTACCGACAGTTTCGTGGCGACGGGCCTGTCATCGCCGCAGATCCCGCACGCCGGCTGGGATCCCTACTCCGAACCCGATCCGGAGCGGCTGATTCACGTCGCCACCTCCCTGACGGTGGGCGTCAACCACGTGAATCGCTCCATGGGGCTTTCGGATCTCTACCCGTTCGTGCTCTCGAACCACGCGCGGCACAAGCTGGCCTTTGTGCATAGCTGGTTGCGCCGCGGCGCCCAGGGGCTTTAGGGAAACGGGGATTGCTTCGTTGCTGCGCGCCTCGCAATGACGGGAACCGCAGGGCGCTAACTTCAGCGGACTGCCACAAAAAAGCGGCGGTTCAGCCATGCTGAAACGCCGCTTTCCGTTGCTGGCCGGCCGCTTCGGCCGGCCAGGGCATCAGGACGCCAGGTCGAACCGATCCGCGTTCATCACCTTGGCCCAGGCCTGAACAAAGTCGTTAACGAACTTCTCCTGGTTGTCGTCCTGCGCATAGACTTCCGCATAGGAGCGCAGGATGGAGTTCGAGCCGAACACCAGGTCCACCCGCGTGGCGGTCCACTTGGCCTTGTCCGTCTTGCGGTCACGGATTTCGTACAGGTTGCCGCCCGTCGGAACCCACTTGTAGGCCATGTCGGTGAGGTTCACGAAGAAATCGTTGGTCAACTGCCCTTCACGATCCGTGAACACGCCGTGCTTGGTGCCACCGTGGTTGGTGCCCAGCACGCGCATGCCGCCCACCAGCACGGTCATTTCCGGAGCGGTCAGTCCCAGCAGCTGAGTACGATCCAGCATCATCTCTTCCGGCTGTACCGCATAGTCCTTCTTGACCCAGTTGCGGTAACCATCGGAGAGCGGCTCCAACCACTCAAAGGACTCTTCGTCGGTCATTTCCGGAGTGGCATCCCCCCGGCCGCGCTTGAAGGGAACGGCGACTTGGTAGCCAGCGGCCTTGGC
Source organism: Aquisalimonas sp. (assembly GCA_007127625.1). Classification (GTDB taxonomy): domain Bacteria; phylum Pseudomonadota; class Gammaproteobacteria; order Nitrococcales; family Aquisalimonadaceae; genus Aquisalimonas. The sequence goes on from SKYZ01000141.1 coordinate 3,739, forward strand.
AGCCTTCTCGATACCCACGTTGCCGGCCAGCACGATGACGTCGGCGACGCTGGCACCGGTTTCAGAGGCAATGCCTTCCAGAACCTTCAGTACCCGCGCAAGGCGCTCCGGCTCGATGAACGCC
>SKYZ01000475.1 GCA_007127625.1 Aquisalimonas sp.
CCGCCATCAGGCTGCGTCCGTGCTCCAGCGGCAGGGTCAGTTCCGCGAGCCGCGGGTCCGTGCCGCTGGGCGGCAGCACCCGCATGACCCGGCGTTCGCTGTCGCACTGGAGGCAGAGCATGTGCCGGATGCCGAACAGCAGAACCGCAGAGCGGGCAATGCCGTCCACCGGCGCGTCGCCGCGGAGATGCCGGCGCACGTCGCCGATCAACGTGGCCTGGCGCAGCTCCTGGGCCATGGGTCCGTCACGGCCGTTGACGGCGGGCGGCGATGTGGCCGCGTCATCCCGGGCGCCGTGGATCCGTTCCTGGTCCGAGGCGGCGTGGCCCATGATGGCACTGATGGCGGTGGGACCGAGGTCGAACAGGCACGCGGCTGCGTGGCGGCCGATGCTGTCGGGTTCATCGCCCAGCGGTGCCAGGGTGCGTGCCAGTGCCGTTGTCCGTACCAGCGCATGGGCATCGGTAAGGTGCTCCACCGACCCCTGCTGGTAGCGCACGGCGTCCACCACCAGGGTGGGCACATGCCAGCGCTCCAGCAACTCGGCACCGAGACTGACGTGATCGACACCGAATCGCTCCCGCTCCAGGCTGGCCAGGTGATGTTCGCCGTCAGCGGCTTTGTCCAGCACGGCGGCATACTCGCTGCGCAGCTGATGCGACATGGCGAACTGGCCGATATTGTGTAGTAGACCCGCCAGGTAGGCTTCCTCGGGGTTCGCACTGCCGGTATGGCGCGCCAGCTGATAGGCGATGGTGGCGCAGGCGATGGCGCGTCGCCAGATGCGGGGAAACCACTCCCGGTCGTGTCCGGCAACCGTGCCGAAAAACGGCTGTACCGTGGCTGCAAGGGCGAGGCTGCGCACCGTGCTCATGCCCAGGGCATGAACGGCGGAATCCAGCGATGTGTGCGGACCCTGCTGGCCGAACACCGGTGCCGACGCTGCGGCAACCATCCGTGTGCTGAGCGCGGAATCCTGGCCGATGACGCGCGACGCATCGGCAGGCACCGCCTCGTCGTCCGTGCAAAGCCGCATCAACGGCAGCAGGAGATCGGGCGGGCTGGGTAGATGATTCAGACGTGTGCGTCGTAGTGCGTCAACGGATTCTGTGCCCATGACGCTACTTTTGAGTAATCGTTCAGTGACGTCAAGGACTTCCGTGTCCTGGCGCATCGATTGCGGAGATGGCCGTACGTTTCAGCCGGGCCCGTCGTCGCCTTCGTCCCTGGCCGGGGTATCCAGGCGGTCAACGATGGTTGCCGTGATTTCTTCCGGCGATGCGCCCGCCGCGCAGGGGATGCGAAGGTCGGCGTGGCGGGCGTACAGGGGCAGGCGCTCGAAGGCCAGGTCGGAGAGGTCCTGGTCGGGGCGCATGGCCAGCCCGCGGTCGGCACCCGAGCCCACCCGTTCCTGCAGCGCAGCCAGAGGGACATCCAGCCAGAGGACGGTGCCCAGGCGTCGCAGGGCAGTCATGGCGGGCTCGCTGTAGACCATGGAGCCGCCGGTGGCGACCACCGTATCGCGGCAGTCCAGTGCCTGCGCTTCGGTCTCTTCGGCGGCCAGGACGCCCGCCGGACCCTCGGCATCCACGATGGCCTGCAGCGAACACCCCCGGCTCGCCTCCACCAGGGCGTCGGTATCCACGAAGCGCTTTCCCAGCCGGTCCGCGAGACACTGTCCAATGGTGCTCTTGCCGCTGCCCGGCATGCCGATGAGAACGAGATTGTCGCGGTCCGCCATGCGCCTCCAGCACGCTGGTGTGCCCGGGGACTATGATATACGGTGCGGTGGATTTGAGGACACTGCCGACCAGTGTGTCGCAGAGGGGTTGTTCATGAAACGCGTTTCCATGACGGTTGCCGTCGCGCTGACAGTGCTGCTGCTCGTGGGCTGTGCCCAGACCGGCCAACAGCTTCGCCTCGCCCCGGACGCGGAGGTGGACGAGAGTGCCATCGGTGACGGCCGCACGGTAGCGCTGCGTGTGGTCGACGAACGCGAGCACCCCCGCCTGGGGCAGCTCGAGAACCGCGACGGCGAGCATGCGGATCTGGTGGGCACCGCCGAGGTGGAGGATGTGGTTCGCCAGGCCGTGGAAGAGGGACTGCGGGCCAGCGGTTTCACCGTCACCGACTGGGATGCCGATGCCTCGCGTCGCCTGGAGATCCGGGTGCTGGACCTGGAGCACCGTGTCTCCGCGGGGGTGTCGCGGGATGTGTCCACGCGGATCGAGCTGCGCTCCGAGGGCCATCGCGGCGAGAGCCGGCTGAGCGGACAGGCGCGGGCCCGTGACTCGGACAGAATCACCTACCGGCCCAGCGCCGAAGACAACCAGGCCTATCTGGACGCCGTTCTGAGCCGAGCCCTGGGACGGCTGCTGAACGTGGATCTCCTGGAGTTCCTCGCGGCCGACTGACCTGGCGCCGCCATGGCGCGCAGCGGCATGCGGGAATCCTTAAGGAACTGTGGCGGCCACTGGGCGTCCAACAGGCACTGACCGCGCGGTCAGCATTGCGGGCAGAATCGGGAGTCAGGATGTTGAGACGAGTGCTGCTGGGCTTGATCCTCGCGGTGTTTGCGAGTGGGTCGGGTTTCGCGGGTGGCGACCAGGCGGATGAGGCGCGGGCGGCACCGGAGATTCCGGAGTTCAGCGCCGTCTACGAACTCCGGCGCAACAATCTGCGGGCGGCGGAACTCACGCGCACGCTGCGTTGCGAGGATGACGGTCGCTGCCGGTTCAGCTCCGAGGGGCGGACCGTGGGGTTCGCCGATCTGCTCCTGCGCGGCCGCATCGATGAATTCACCCGCTTCCGTCTGGATGCCGACGGTATTCACCCCAGGGACTATTCCTATCGCCAGCGTGCCCGCGGCGACAACGACGAATACGTTCGCCTGTTCTTCAATCCCGCCACCGGGCGCGTCAACAGCCGCGGTGACGACGAGTGGCAGGACGACATCGAGGGCGAGGTCATGGACGAGCTGCTGTCGCAGCTACGGCTGGCCATGGCGGTGCGCGCCGGCGAGACGGAAATGGAGTTCACGGTGGTGGAAGGCGACGGCGAGCGGGAAGTGTACCGTTTCGAGGTCGCGGGCACCGAGCGCATCGAGTCCGACGCCGGCACCTTTGACACGGTCAAGGTCCAGCGGGTCGGCGGCTCGGAGCGCCGCACCACCACCATGTGGTTTGCCCCGGAACTGGAGTACATCCCGGTGGTGGTTAAGCAGGAGCACGTGGAGCGGGAGAACTACACGGCGACCCTCAAGGAGATCAAGTCCGCACCGAAGCTGCGCTCCATCGGCGGGTAGCTGGCCCGGCTTATTCCTGATCGTCCGGATCGCCGACGTAGCTGATGCGCCAGATGCTGCCAGTGCGGGAGTCCCCGAGATAGAGACTGCCATCCGGGCCCTGGGCCAGGGAGAGGATGGCCCGCCCGCGGGGCGCTGGCCCTGCCGGCAGACCCTGAATGAAGGAACTGCGCTCGCCGGTGGGCCGGCCGTCGTCGTCCAGTGACAAGGCAGTGACCGTCGGCGGTGTGTCGGCATCGCCGGCAAATGCGGCAAAGGCGGACTGCCGGTAGGGTTCCGGGAACTGGTGGCCGCTGTAGAAGAGCAGATCCGTCGGCGTCCGCGCTCCCGGGAATGCCATCTCCGGAGCCCGGAACAGGCTGCAGCCGCTGCCCGGCTCGTCGCCACGGTCGTAGTCGGGGGTTTCCAGGCGGCGATGCTGGGCGGCGTCGTAGTAGCAGTAGGGCCAGCCGAAGTCACTGGCCGTGCCGATCCGCAGCAGTTCGTCGGCAACCTGTGGCAGCCGGTCCGCCATGGGGGCCTGGTCATCAGCCCGAC
>SKYZ01000002.1 GCA_007127625.1 Aquisalimonas sp.
CGGGGGGCAAGTGGGGCCCGACTCAGCGCCGCTGGAAGTCGGTGAGAGCGACGCGATGCTCCTGGGTCACCTCGTCCCACCGGATGCGGTACGCCGCCGGATAGTCACCCGGGATGTCATACCGCTCGGCCATGGCGATGGGCGTGCTGACGTCCTGCTTCTGCGCGAGCATCGCTGTGGTCACCATCGGTTCCAGAAAGATCAGCCGACCGTCCCAGCTGCCGTACAGGAACGTGCTGGTGAATGAACCGCCGTTGAGTTCCGGTGCGCTCGGGTCCACCAGGTGCAGCCCCATCAAGGGCACCGGCGGAATGCCCGGGTTCACGTAGCCGACGGGCACGAACTCCGCGGACGGCAGGCGCTCCCCCTTCTCGGCAAAACCGGCCAGCATGGGATTGATGGCCATACGTTCTTCGTTGTCGATGAGGTAGAAGTGCACGTCCAGGTGCGGGAGGTCGTAGATCCCCGCGGGTTCGTGGCCTGACGGGTTCCAGTCCAGGGTCACGTGCCGGAAGACAGTGGTGTTGTCCGCCGGCATCTCCAGGACGTACTCGAAGGTTCGCTTTCCGTCAGGCATGACGACGCCGTGACCGGCGTACTCGTCGGGGAGGGCGGCGATGAAGGCATCGTTCAGCGTGACGCCAAGTTCGATCGGCGTGCCGTTATCCGTCACGAGGTAGACGCGTGCGAGACCTTCGCCAAGGGTTACGGCCGGTCCGTAAAGCGTGTCCGCGCTGACCGCGGACGAAACGCTGATGATGGCGGCGCCGAGGATGGCCTGCAGCCTTCTCGATCGCGCCACCGGATGCGTCCCGCGGATCCAGTTGCAGGTGGTATGCATGGAAGTTTCCTCCGGGGAGGACGGCCGCGGTACGACCTGTCTGGTATGGTGCTTGGCAGGTACCCGCCGGAGCGGCCGCCGAGGGCCGGACGGGCGAAATCAGTATAGCCCGTCGTCAGAGACGCGCCACAGCGGGTTCGGAGCCGACTGTCACGAGCAGCCAGCTGCCGCTGACGGTCAATAGCGCGCCGATCGCAAAGTCCAGCCAGCGGCCGCGCGGCAGGGTCTTCTCCAGCAGCACGTACAGGGCCAGCCCCGCAATCCAGTACAGGTTCATGACGCCGCCGACGAACAGCAGCAGCATCAGTAACCAGCAGCAGCCCAGGCAGTAGGCACCGTGCTGCATGCCCAGACGGATGGCACCCGTGAGGCCCGGACGCCAGTGATGGGCCAGGTACCGTGCGGGCATGCGACAGTGCCGGACGCAGGCCTGCTTCAATGGGGTAAGCTGGTAAGCACCGGCCGCCATCAGGATGATGCCACCGAGCAGGGTGCTGGAGACGACCATTCCCGGGCCCAGGAGCCCTGCCTGGGCAACGGCCCAGTGCAGGAGCGTCGCGCCGAGGCTGAAACCTGCCCAGGCCGTGAGATAGCTGGCCGTGAAGACTGCCGTGGACACCACCGCGTGTCCGCTTTCCCGGCGTCGGCGGTTCACGGCCGCGACCAGCAGGATCATGGGTGTGGCGCCGGGCAGCATCATGGCGATCATCATCACCCACCACATGAAGAACATGACCAGCGCGTACCCGGGTGACCAGGGTTGAGTCTCCATGGCCATGCCGCCCATGCGGCTCGTCCCGGTCATCTCAAGCGCCGACGTGCCCATGCCGACACCGCTCAGCACGAACGCCCAGCTTGCCGTGAAGACTGTGCCGAGCAGCAGCAGCGTCAGCAGCCGGTCGCGGCGCAGCAGGGCGTGAACGACTTGGTCCGTGCCGGTCATGGCAACCTCCGTTGCTACGCGTGGACCACGCCCTGGGGCGTCCAGGCGACGCGGGAGAAGTGCGCGTGCCCGTCTGTCCACTCCAGGGGAATGCGCGCGTCCGGCGTCCGGATCGTTGATCTCCCGTACTCGGCTTCGTGGTACTCGAATCCGTCCGGCAGGACGACTCGCGCCCGTTGCCCCGCACCGGTGACGGGATTGCGGATGGGTTCGCCGATGCCCTCGACGATTCCGGGGATGGCGATGTGGCCGATCCGGGCGTCGACGTCGATGGTCATGTCGATGGGGCGGACCAGGGGCTCGTGATAGGTGTCCATGGTGTTGCTGAACACGTTGAAGATGGTGGCTCCCGGTTCCGTGTGCTCACCCCTGAACAGGGCCGTGATCGCCGTGCGCTGCGGTTCGGTCAGTGTCGCGTCCAGAATCAGCTGTGCCTCGCCATGGCCCTCGTGAATGGCCCCCGGCCAGGCAAACATGCCGACGAATCTGGCAGCCGCCAGATCGGTGTCCCCGAAGTAGCCCTTGTCGATGTGAAAGCCGGCGGCCGCGCGGCAGTGGTCGTGGGTCGGGCGAGCGCTGAACTGGCACGGACAACTGAAGTCGCAGTTGCACAGCGTGAAATCCAGGCCTTCGATCTTCCAGTCGATGGTTGTCATGGCTGCCTCCCTGACCCGGGGTCTGGGCCCGGGTCATTCTCGTCCAGGTTGATGCAGTGCCTATCGCGCTACCTGTGTCGGCAGCCCAATGGCCTCTTGCTCGGCTACCGGGAAATAATGCTGCGTCGCTGCCTCCCCGATTGCCGGATCGAGATGACTGCGTACACGGTCGATGGACGGCCCCTCGTAAAGGCAAGTGGCATGCTTGAGGTCCCTGGCCGGCAGGAACATGTGCACCTGCAGGTCGTCCGGAATGGGAAACACGCGTTCGGCGCTGCACTTGAACTCCTCGGGGTCGTGGATCTCGTGCTCAATGACGATGAACATGGCGCTCCTCCGTTGATTGACATCGCGCTGACAGCACCCGTCGGGGCGGGATGGGGCGGCATGATGAATGGCCGCCGTGCACCTTGATCCTTTCAGCGGCGGCCCTCCGGAACAACTCAAGAATCTGTAGTGGAGACCTGGATACGGGTGGGCTAGGTTTAAGTCATGAAGGGATACGGCCAGTTCTGCCCACTCGCCATCGCGTCCGAGCTTCTGTGCGAACGCTGGACCCCGCTCGTGCTGCGGGAACTGCTGCTGGGCTCGACCCGATTCAACGATATCCACCGGGGTGTGCCGCGCATGTCGCCGTCGCTGCTGTCCCGGCGGCTGCGCACGCTGGAAGAGGTGGGCGTCATCGAGATCACCCGGGTGGGCAACCATACGGAATATACCCTGAGCGAATCGGGCCAGGCCCTGGCGCCGGCCATCGAGAGCCTTGCCGTCTGGAGCAAGCGCTGGCTGCCGGCAACATTGAGTGCCGAACGGGCCGACCCCGACTTGGTCATGTGGGACATGCATCGGCGCATGAACCTGGAACGCATGCCGGAAGGCCGGACGGTGATCCAGTTCGATTTCTCCGATCAGTCGAAGGTGAAACGGTTGCGGTGGATCGTCTGCAGCCGTGGCGGGGTGGAGCTCTGTATTACCGATCCGGGCTTCGACGTGGACCTCTGGGTAGTCACCGAAAGCCTTGTCATGACCAGCGTTTGGTACGGAGATATCCCCCTCCAGCGGGCGATTCGAGACGGTGCCATCAAGGTGTACGGGCCACCGCGGCTCTGCGATGCCTTCCCGTCGTGGCTGCAGCTGAACATGCTCGCGGAGATTCCCCGGGAACATGCGGCCCTGTGAAGGCGGCTGAATTTGGTATCGTCACCGTGCCGGCAACCATGGACCAGTAAGGGGGAGTACATGGCGGACGAGGCGCGGATTCCCGACATCATGGCGGCAATGCTCCTCACCGGCCACGGCGGTGTGGACAAGCTCGAGTATCGGCAGGATGTGCCGGTGCCCCGGCCTGGGCCCGGCGAGGTGCTGGTGCAGGTGACCGCCACCGCCAAGAACAATAC
>SKYZ01000231.1 GCA_007127625.1 Aquisalimonas sp.
ATCCAGATCGAACGGCTTGGTGAGGTAGTCGGCGGCGCCGTCCTTGATCAGGCCCACGGCGGCACCAACGGTGCCGAAACCGGTAATGAAGATGAACGGCGGCAGCCGGTGGCCGTGACTTGCCCGCAGCCGCCGGAACCAGTCGCCGCCGTCGGCATCCTGCAGCCGGATATCGCAGATGACCACGGCGAAGGAGCATTCTCCCAGGGAGGCCTCGGCCTCCGCCGCGGCGGTGAACCACTCCACCACATAGCCTTCCATGCGCAAACGGTCCTGCAGGGATTCGCCCATGATCGGATCGTCTTCCACCACGCAGATCCGTACGCTCATGCGACCTCCTCCGCCGATACCGGCAGGCGGACACGGAACCGGGTGTCCTCCTCCGAGCTGGTGATCCGGATGCTACCGCCGAGCTGCTGGACGATCTGGTAGGACACCCACAGTCCCAACCCGGATCCCTCGCCGCCGCGGTGGTAGAACGGCTCGAACAGGTGCTCCCGGGTTTCCGGGTCCATGGCCGGACCGGTATTGCTGACCTCGACCTCCAGGGCGCCGGCGTTTTCCCCGGCGACGAAGCGCACACTGCCACCGGAACCAGCGGCCTGGCAGGCATTCAGGAGCAGATTGAGCAGCACCTGACGCACGGCAGTGGCTGGCAGGGGCAACCTTCGATCGAGCCGGCAGTCGAAGTGAATCGTGACCCCGGCGGCCTGCGTGGCGGCGAGGGTATGCACGTCGTCGAGATCCTGTGGGTCCACCGCGTGGGGCGTATCCCGAGCCTCCACCAGCAGTGCACCGACGGTCTGCCGGATCTGGTTCAGCCCCCGCTCGATCAGATCCAGGGTCCGGGCGACTTCGGGATCGTCCACGCCACGCCGGCGCTGGGTGGATACGGCGTTCAACATGCCGCCCAGGGGATTGTTCACCTCGTGGGCGATCCCCGCCGAAAGCCGGCCCACCGCCGCCAGGCGCTCCGAGCGGATCACTTCGCCTTCCAGGCGCTGTTTCTCCGCCAGCTCCCGAAGCATTTCCGCAAAACGCCGCTCCAGCCGCACCAGCTCGTCGCCCTCGCTGCCCCGCACCGGCATCTCTTCAGCCAATTCCCCCGGCGACTCCGTGGCCATCCGGTCCACCAGCCCGCCCATGCGGGTCAGGGGGCGCGCCACCCGGCGGCCCAGCCACCAGCCCACAGGCACCACGGCGGCCACCAGGATTCCGGTGATCCAGGCCGCCTGGGTGAGCGCCCCGCCGTACAGCTCCAGAAAACGGGGACGCTCAAGCTCCAGCAGCAGGGTGCCGACCCGTCGCTCATCCACCTGCACCGACCGCGTAACCAGCAGGGAACCGTCCTCCAGCCGGATCCTCTGCCCGTTAACCGCTCTGCCATCCAGGCCGTGTCCTGCATAGCGGGCATCCTCCGCCGCGACATCAGCACCCAGTGGAAAGCGGCGCGGAGCACTGGACGCAAACACGCTGCCGTCGGCATCCAGCACCGTGACCACCGCCGGCCGCAAGGTATCCTCGCCCGGACTGACCCCGAGGGGCCCGCGAATGGTCTCCCAGGTCGCCCAGACGTCGTCACGCACCAGCTTGTTGCCCAGGGCGGGGGCCATGGCCGCAGCCAGCCGTTCACCACTCTGGAACAGATCCGGCTCCACCGTGCGGTAGTGGTACCCCAGCAGAGTCAGGGCCGTAATCGCCGCGGTGAGCAGGACCACCAGCGTGATATTCAGCGGCACCTTGAGGCGATAACTGAGACGTTCGAACACGGCGTCCCTCGCTTCTGGCTACAGAGACGGGCGGTCGTCACCGGAGATGCGACGGCTGAGATCCCGGATGCCGTCGAACCAGGCATCGTCGCCTTCCGTGAAGCCGTCCAGGTTCAGCGCCTCCAGCAGCGACTTACCCTCGGCGCCGTTGTTCATGGCATGCAGCGCCGCGCGGAAGCTGCGGCGCATCTCGGAATCCGCCGCGCCGGTGGCCACCAGCGGCGGGAACCCGAATTGCGGGGACTTCTCCACTACCCGGGTACGATCCGTCAGCTCCGGTCGCCGCTGCCGGAGGGTTTCCCAGACATAACCATCCACGGCACCGGCATCCGCCAGGCCCTCGGCAACGGCCTCGACGACATTGCGGTGACCGTAGGTGAAGAAGGTCCGCGAGAAGAACTCGTCACTGGTCTGCCCCTGCTCCAGCAACCGCGTTTCGGGGTAGAGCCAGCCGGAGTTGGAATTCGGGTCCGAGAAGGCGAACACGGCACCTTCAAGCCCCGCCAGGCCATCCGCTGCGTCGTTGTGCTCGCCGACAATGATGTACGACTGATACAGGGGTTCCCCCTGGTAGACGGGGACCGCCAGCAGATCCAGGTTGCCGTCTTCCCGAACATAGGGGAAACCGCACAACCAGGCAAAGTGAATGCGCTCCCGCAGGGCCAGATCCACGATCTCGCCGTAGGTTCCGCGACGGACGAACTCCACCGGGTGCCCCGTCTGCTCCTCCAGGTAATCCCGCCAGGCGTCCAGAAAGCCGGACTGGTCCTTGAGGATGACCGGGGTCACGCCGATGCGAATGACCTGGTCGTTCGCCGCGGCGGGGCCTGCCCCCAGGAACACCAGTGCCAGAACCAGTGCAGCGAGCGTCTTCCCGACCATGATGCCTCCTGTCACCGGATGGTAACGCTTGCGACAGCCATTGTTACCAAACGGTAACACAGCACCGCTGCCTTTTCCCGAACCACCCCGTGATTCCGCCTCGGGACGCCGAACAACCCGGCTGGCCCCGAACTTGCTCTCCCCTGAAAAGAATCCCGCAGAAGAGGAGTTGGCAACTCCGGATGGCGTACCCGCAGAGCAACTGGACACCCCTGGACAGGCACGACCCCCGGGTGATGCTGGCCGGGCATGCATGCTTGCCGCGGCGGACCCCGCTGTCCCGCTGCACAGCGTGCGCCGAAGCGTGCCCGGTGGGAGCGCTCACAGTGGTGGCAGGCTCCGGACCCGAGTTGACCGGCGACTGCACCGGCTGCGGCGCCTGCGCGACGGCGTGTCCGTCGGAGGCGCTGACCGTGGAAGGCTTCCCGGATGCGGACGATATGCAGACCGATGACGGGCGTATCGACGCCGTCGAGTGCCACCGTGTCCCGGACCGGGTTGCCCGCGCGAACGCGTTGCGTGTCCCCTGCCTGGCAGGCCTGGACGACATCGACCTGATGGCTCTGGCACGGCGAGGGGGCGAGGTCCCCGTTGAACTCATGGACCGGGGCTGGTGCGGCACCTGCCCCGCCCGTGGCGATCGTGACACGGCGCCGCCGGAAAGCGCCCGTCGACGCGCCCATCACCACCTGGCGGGCAGCCGCGTGCCCGTGCCAGTGGTCACGGACGCGCCACTGCCGGAAGAGGCGGCGCATCCGGTTGCCATGGGCGCATCGCTGCGCCGCGGTAACAGCCGCCGCCAGCTGCTGCGCATGTTTGATCCTGAGACGCACTCCACCGGGGCCCGCGAACCGGTGCCAGCGGCAACAGCCGACCCGCGCCAGCGCCTCGACACCCCGCGGCGACGGGCCCTGCTGGCGGAGCACGTCCGCGCGGGCGCAACCTCCGCGCCACCCTGGCCCGCGGTGGAGATCAGTGACAGCTGCTGCAACACGGGAATCTGCGCCGCGCTGTGCCCCACCGCCGCGCTGACCACGACAGACAACCGTGACGGCCTGATGTTCGACCCGAGCGTCTGTATCGCCTGCGGCCTGTGCGCCGCCGTATGTCCACACGAGGCTATCACCTTAAGCACCGAGGGCGGTGCCGCGGGCCAACTCACCAGTCACCGGCAGGCCAC
>SKYZ01000403.1 GCA_007127625.1 Aquisalimonas sp.
TCGGCAACCCGGGTATAGTCTGCCGCCATGGTCTGGAAACCCCACGTGACAGTTGCGGCCATCGCCCGCCACGAGGACAGCTTTCTGCTGGTGGAAGAGCGCGCGGGTGGCGCGCTGGTGCTGAACCAGCCCGCAGGGCACCTTGAGCCCGGGGAAGGACTCATCGACGCCGTCATCCGTGAAACCCGTGAAGAAGCGGCCCGGGATTTCCACCCCGAGAGCGTGGTGGGCGTCTACCGCTGGTACAGCCCGGTCAAGGACGAAACATTCATCCGGGTGTGCTTCTGCGGGCAAGTGGATGGGCACGATCCGGAACAGCCTCTGGACGAGGGTATTCACCGTGCGCTCTGGGTTCCGGAACAAGAGCTGCGCTCACGGCCAGGGCGCCTTCGCAGCCCTCTGGTCCTCCACGGGATTGATGACTTCCTCGCCGGCAGCCGCTACCCCCTGGACCTGTTCCGCGACATCATCGAGCCCTGACTCCGGAAAGCGCCGGGATCATCCGTGGCAGACGTTATGAAAGAAGTGGAAAGCGTAGTTGTCGGGCTCTCCGGCGGAGTCGACTCCTCGGTGGCGGCGTTGCTCCTGGTGGAACAGGGTTACCGGGTGCAGGGCCTGTTCATGCGCAACTGGGAAGACGATGACACCGACACGGTGTGCACTGCCGAGCAGGATCTGGCCGATGTGCGCCAGGTATGCGCGCAACTCGACATCCCGTTGCACCAGGTCAATTTTGCCGACCGCTACCGCCAGCAAGTCTTCGACGACTGCCTGCGGGAATTCCAGGCCGGCCGCACCCCCAACCCGGACGTCCTCTGCAACCGCGAGATCAAGTTCCGCGCCTTCCTGGATCACGCCAGGCGCCTGGGTGCCGACTACGTCGCCACGGGTCACTACGCGCGGCTGGGCCAGGACGAGCAAGGACGCGCCACTCTGCTCCGGGGCGTCGATGCCGGCAAGGACCAGAGCTATTTCCTGTACATGGTCGGTCACCAGGCACTGGCGCGGACGCTCTTTCCCCTCGGCGAGATGGAAAAGGACGAGGTCCGTGCCATGGCCGAGGAGGCAGGGTTCGACAACTTCGAGAAGAAGGACAGCACCGGCATCTGCTTCATCGGCGAGCGCGATTTCCGCGACTTTCTGCAGCGCTATATCGCCACGGAACCCGGGCCGATGGTGACTCCGGACGGCCAGCACATGGGGGAGCACCAGGGGCTGAGTTTCTATACCCTGGGCCAGCGCCAGGGGCTCGGCATCGGTGGTCGGGCCGACAGCGCCGGCAAGCCCTGGTATGTCGTGGACAAGGACCTGCGCAACAACACCCTGGTGGTGGCTCAGGGAGGCGACCACCCTGCCCTGTTTTCCCCGGGTCTGGTGGCCACCGATCTGCACTGGGTGGCCGGCGAGCCACCCACCCATGGCGCACCGCTGCGCTGCACGGCCAAGATCCGCTACCGGCAACCGGATCAGTCATGCACCCTGCGCGTCGACGGCGACCGGGCCGTGGTGACTTTCCAGCAGCCCCAGCGCGCCGTGACGCCCGGGCAGTCCGTGGTCTTCTACCAGGGCGAGCAGTGTCTGGGTGGGGGCATCATCGAGCACCGGCTCAGCGGCGACGAGGCGAAGTGATGGATGCAAAGACCCGGGAACAGACCCTTGCGCTGGCGGCCCTTTTCCAGGCGCTGGCAGAAATACGCCGCATCGCGCGGCACGGCCAGGGCAACCCCGAAGACATCGAGACCTGCATCAACGGCCTGCTCAACCCCTTCGAGGGCAGCATCGGTGATGCCTACGGTGGGGACGTGCGCCTGCTTCCCGGGGTGCAGCGCCTGCGCACGCAGCTCAGTGACCCGCAGGACAATGAGCTCACCCGCTACGCCGTGCTGCTGATGCACCTGGAGCGCAAGCTCATGCGCCGCCGAGCCATGCTGGGAGAGTTGGGAGAAGGCCTGGAGCAGGCACGCCGGCAGGCGGAGCACTTCCACCCCTCCCACGAAAACGTCCTCGGGCGCCTGGCGGACCTCTACAGCAACACCGTCAGTACACTGCGGCCCCAGGTGATGATCCAGGGTGAGCGCCAATGGCTGGAGGATACCCGCAACATCAACCAGGTCCGGGCGCTGCTGCTGGCCGCCATCCGCGCCATCACCTTCTGGCGCAATGCCGGTGGCAGCCGCTGGCGGCTGATCATGGGGCGCAACCGCCTGCTCCAGAGCACCGAGCAGCTCGCCCGGGAACTGCTACATTAAGGAAGCGCCGAACCATTCAGCCGAGGGACGCGGAGATTCTTCAGCGGTCCCCCGGGCGGCACACCGGAATGCGGATTTCAGCAGCCGGTGAATGCCGCACGGCACGGGCTTTTCGTGTATCATGTCCGCCCCGAATGAACACCGAATCGTCCAGGGCGATCCCGGCGCCCTTTTTCCTGGCGCCCATGGACCCCGGCTCGCCGTCAGGCAGGACCGGACGGGAACACCACCAACTGGTACACACTGGGAGGCAGAATGACAGACAGTTTCAATGCGCGTTCGACGCTGGACGTCGAAGGCAACTCCTACGAGATCTTCCGGCTCAAGGCACTTGAAGACAAGTTCGACCTGAGCCGGCTTCCCTTCTCCCTTAAAGTGCTGCTGGAAAATCTCCTGCGCAAGGAAGACGGCGTCAACATTACCCGCGACAACATCGAAGCGCTGGCCCAGTGGGATCCGAAAGCCAAGCCCAGCACCGAGATCGCCTTCACCCCCGCGCGGGTGCTGATGCAGGACTTCACGGGTGTACCGGCGGTGGTGGATCTGGCCGCCATGCGCGACGCCATGCAGCGCCTGGGTGGTGATCCGAAGCGCATCAATCCGCTGGAGCCCGCGGACCTGGTCATCGACCACTCGGTGATGGTGGACCACGCCGGCTCCGCCGGCGCGCTGGACCTCAACACCAAGCTCGAGTACCACCGTAACCACGAGCGGTACAAGTTCCTGCGCTGGGGGCAGAACGCCTTCTCCAACTTCCGTGTCGTGCCCCCGGGCACGGGCATCGTCCACCAAGTGAACCTGGAGTACCTGGCGGAAGTGGTGTTCACCAAGGAAGTCGACGGCGTGCGTCGCGCCTACCCGGACACCCTGGTGGGCACGGACTCCCACACCACCATGATCAACGGCCTGGGCGTACTCGGCTGGGGCGTCGGTGGCATCGAGGCCGAGGCCGCCATGCTGGGGCAGCCCATCAGCATGCTGATCCCGCAGGTGGTGGGCTTCAAGATGTCCGGCAAGCTCCCCGAAGGCGCCACCGCCACCGACCTGGTGCTCACCGTCACGGAGCAGCTGCGCAAGAAGGGCGTGGTCGGCAAATTCGTGGAATTCTTCGGCGATGGCCTTGCCAACATGCCGCTGGCCGATCGCGCCACCATTGCCAACATGGCACCGGAGTACGGCGCCACCTGCGGCATTTTCCCCATCGACGGGCAGACGCTGCGCTACCTGGAACTCACCGGTCGCTCCCAGGAACAGATCAAGCTGGTGGAAGCCTACGCCCGGGAACAGGGCATGTGGCGCGAGGACGGCGCTCGAGAGGCGGAATACACCGACGTGCTGGAACTGGACCTCTCCACCGTGGTGCCCAGCCTGGCAGGCCCCAAGCGGCCGCAGGACCGGGTCGCGCTGACCGATGCCAAGAACACCTTCCTGGACACCCTGGAGGCGCACCTGGATCAGCATCACGGAGCCGACGAGGAACGCTTCCTCAACGAGGGTGGCGATACCGCGGTGGGCGGTCAGGTGGATCACGACAAGGGCGCGGTGCAGATCGAGCTCAACGGCCAGAAGACCATGCTCA
>SKYZ01000136.1 GCA_007127625.1 Aquisalimonas sp.
AGCAGGTCCCGTGCCAGGTCCACGGCGCTGACGCCGCGGCTGCCGGTGCGCAGGAAGATGGCCAGGAGTTCGGCGTCGGAGAGGGCGTCGGCGCCATGGGCGAGCAGGCGTTCCCTGGGGCGTTCTCCCGTGGGCCAGTCCGTGATGGGCATGATCATGACTCCGTCATCCATGAGGGAGACCGCTTTTTAGCCGGTTACGCCCGCCGGTGCAAGCGCGGTTCTCGTCGGAAAAGGCGCGTAACCCTACGCTCACCCGGGGTGATCCCGTACACTCTTGTGCTGCAGTGATTGTCGACGTCAGTGGAAGGGACAATGGCCGATCTCGACGGAAAACGCATCCTCCTCGGAGTGACGGGTGGCATTGCCGCCTACAAGAGCGCGGATCTGGTGCGCCGTCTGCGCGATGCCGGCGCCGAGGTGCGCGTGGTGATGACCGCCGGCGCGCAGGAGTTCGTGCGGCCTCTGACCTTCCAGGCGGTCTCCGGCAACCCGGTGCACACCAGCCTGCTGGATCCTGATGCCGAGGCGGCCATGGGCCACATCGAACTGGCGCGCTGGGCGGATGCCGTGCTCATCGCCCCGGCCAGCGCCGATGTGCTGGCGCGGCTAGCCAACGGGCTTGCCGACGATCTGCTGACCACCCTGTGCCTGGCCACGGATGCCCCGGTGGCCGTGGCGCCGGCCATGAATCGGCTCATGTGGGCGCATCCGGCCACCCAGGCCAATGTCCGCACCCTCACCGATCGCCATGTGTCGATCTTCGGCCCTGGTGCCGGCGATCAGGCCTGCGGCGAGACCGGTGATGGCCGCATGCTGGAGCCGCTGGAGCTGGTGGCTGCCCTGGGCGGCGTTCTGCCCCGGCCGTTGCTGGCCGGTACCCACGTATTGCTCACCGCCGGTCCCACCCGCGAAGCCATCGATCCCGTGCGCTACATCAGCAACCGCAGCTCCGGACGCATGGGCTTTGCCCTGGCGGCCGCCGCCGCACGCTGCGGCGCACGTGTCACCCTGATCGCCGGCCCGGTGAATCAGCCGACACCGGCCGGTGTGCATCGCATCGACGTGGAGTCCGCCGATGCGATGCATCAGGCGGTCATGCAGCGCGTCGCCGAGTGCGATATCTTCGTCGCCTGCGCCGCCGTTGCGGACTACCGGGTGGCGACGCCGGCCGAGGCAAAGATCAAGAAACAGGCCGATACCATGGACATCGCCCTGGTGCGCAACCCGGATATCCTCGCGGACGTGGCCGCCCGGGCGCAGCCGCCGTTTACCGTGGGTTTTGCCGCCGAGACCCACGACATGCAGGAGCACGCCGAGGACAAGCGCCGCCGCAAGGGCCTGGACATGATCGCCGCCAACTGGGTGGGCCGGCCGGGGAGCGGCTTCGAGGCCGAGGACAACGCCCTGGAAGTCACCTGGGAGGGCGGCGGCCTGTCCCTGGGCCCCGAGCCGAAGACCCGGCTGGCGGTGGCGTTGATGGAATGCATTGCCGAGCGTTTCGCCGGCCGCGAAGACAAGGAGCGAGCATGACAACCGTGGATGTCCGCGTGCTGGACTCCCGCCTGGAGACGGACTGGGGTCTGCCCGACTATGCGACCGACGGTGCCGCCGGCGTGGACCTGCGCGCCTGCCTGGACGCCGACACGTTGCTGGAGCCGGGGCAGACGCTACTGATCCCCACCGGGCTCGCCATCCACATGGGTGACCCGGGCCTGGCGGCGACGATCCTGCCGCGTTCGGGGCTTGGCCACAAGCACGGCATTGTGCTGGGCAATCTGGTTGGCCTGATCGACTCCGACTACCAGGGGCAGGTGTTCGTCTCCTGCTGGAATCGCAGTGACAGCGCCTACACGATTCAGCCTGGTGAGCGGATTGCGCAGCTGGTGTTCGTGCCGGTGGTCCGACCGACGCTGCGTGTGGTGGACTCATTCGAACAATCACGACGGGGGGAGGGCGGTTTCGGCCATTCCGGCCGCCGCTGAGCAGGCATGAACGCTGGAACACCGACACGGCGTGGAGGGCGCGGCGGCGCCAGGGTCAGCGTGGTCGCGAGTGTGGCAGCGGCCACGCTGGTGCTGCTGGCGGTGGTCGCTGCGGCACTGTGGTTCGTCCGTGATGCGGCCGAACAGGCCCGCGAAGCCGAGCGGGGCGAAATCCCCATGGCCGCTGTCGGCCTGCTGGCCGCGCAGGTTCAAAGCGAGGTTTCCGGGGTCAAGCGGCGGCTGGCTCTCGCCGCGGAGCAGCCGAATCTGGCGGAGGCCCTCGCCGATGGCTCCGGTGACGTCATGCAGGCGGCAGTTACCGGCCTGCGGCCGGCGTTTCCCGGCGCCATTCGCCTGGCCCTTTTCCCTGCAGGCCACGACAGGACCGAGCTGGGCGCCGATCCGCCCACGGGGTACGCGCTCCTGGACATGCTCCGGGCCGCCGAATCCGGTGCCGAGCAGATCGGCCCCGAGGGGCACATGCTCGGCAGCGATGACGCCCACGTGAACCTGGTACAGCCCGTGGGCGCCGACGGCGAGGTGGTCGGCCATGTGGTCCTCAGTCTGCCGCCGGACTGGATGCGTGACACCCTCGGGGCAGGTGAGGTCGTGGACGGTCGCGTGGAGCTTCTGCAGAGCGGTGACGGGGTCCTCTACGCCCAGGGCGCCGGCAACGCGCCGGCGTTGGCGCATACCGCCCGTGTTCCGGGGACGGACTGGCGCGTGCGCTTTGAACCGGCCACCGGGGGGACGCCGTACCGGCCGCTGGCGGACCCCTGGTTCCTCACGATTGTGGCCGTCGCCGGGGTCCTGATCATCCTGGTCATGGCCGTTGTCGGCCGCGTCCTTGCACGGGCCCGGGCCCGGGACAGTCAGGCGTGGGCCGGGCTGGTCGGTGATGCCGTGGCGGGAGGTCCCGCCAGCACGTATGCGGCCGGCTGGCCGGAGACACAACGGGAACTGGATATCGCCCGCGAACGGGCCGTGGACGCCGTGCAGTCGCGGCCGGCCGCCGCCCCGGCGGCCGCAGCCGAAGACGGCCCGGCGGCATCGCAGGCGGCCGCCCCGCAAGGCATCACCGTCGAGGAGATCAGCGCCGAGCGTAATGAGCCCGGCAATCACGAACCTGCTGCCGGAGAGGGCAGCGGTACCAGCGAAGAGGAAACCGCAGTGAAGGTCGATCCCAGTCTGTTTCGCGCCTACGACATTCGCGGCGTGGTCGGCAAGACCTTGTCCACGGACGTGGTCCGTGAGATCGGGCGCAGCATTGGCAGCGAGGCGGCAGCGCGTGGCTGCACCGAGGTGGTGGTTGGCCGCGACGGCCGCCTGTCCAGTCCGGATCTGGCCGAGGCGCTGATCCAGGGGTTGGCGGCCACGGGTCGGCAGGTGATCGATATCGGCCAGGTGCCGACTCCGGTGATGTATTTCGCCACCCATCACCTGGGCACCGGCACCGGGGTGGAGATTACCGGCAGCCACAACCCGCCGGACTACAACGGCATGAAGATCATGATCGGCGGCGAGACCCTCTCGGGTGATGCCATTACGGGGTTGCACCGCCGCCTGCAGGCGGACGATCTGCACCAGGGCGAGGGCAGCGTCCGGCGCCAGGACGTGGCCGAGGACTATATCGATGCCATCGCCAGCGACATCACCCTGCACCGCCCCCTGCGCGTGGTACTGGACGCCGGTAACGGGGTGGGCGGTGCCATCGGCCCACGGGTGCTGCAGGCCATCGGCTGCGAGGTGGAGCCCCTGTACTGCGAGGTGGACGGCAACTTCCCGAACCACCACCCGGATCCCAGCGATCCGCACAACCTGGAGGCGCTGATCCGCCTGGTGCGCCTACAGGAAGCGGATGTGGGGCTGGCGCTGGATGGTGACGGTGACCGCCTCGGGGTGGTGGACGCCAGCGGCAAGATCATCTGGGCCGACCGGCAGATGATGCTCTACGCTCGCGATGTGCTGGCCCGGAACCCGGGGGCTGACATCGTTTTCGACGTCAAGTGCTCCTCCCAGCTGGCCCAGGTCATCTCGGAGAACGCCGGCGTGCCGGTGATGTGGCGCACCGGGCATTCGCTGATCAAGGCCAAGCTCAAGGAGAGCGGGGCGCCGCTGGCCGGCGAGATGAGTGGCCACATCTTCTTCAACGACCGCTGGCCCGGGTTCGATGACGGCATCTACACCGCCGCGCGGCTGCTGGAGATCCTCTCCATGGAAGAGCAGTCCAGCACCGAGGTTTTCGCCGCACTTCCCGAGGCGGTGAGTACGCCGGAGATCAAGGTGGACCTGGAAGAGGGCGAGCCGCCGAAGGTGATCGAGCGGCTGGTGGCGGCGGCAAGCTTCCCCGACGCCCGGGTGACTACCATCGACGGCCTGCGGGTGGACTTCCCCGACGGCTGGGGGCTGGTGCGCTCCAGCAACACCACCCCCTGCCTGGTGCTGCGCTTCGAGGGCGACGACCAGGCGGCGCTGGAGCGCATCCGTGCGAGCTTCCGCGAGCTGCTGGAACAGGCGCGGCCGGGGCTCGAGCTGCCGTTCTGACGGCGAGCGACAAACCGGGTGTTACGGTGCATCTACATGCACATGCAAACAACGCCGGAGTCGGTCCAGGACGTAGGGTGGACCTTCGGGTCCACCGTTGTGGGCATCGATCAGGCCACAATGGCCGGCGTGTCGGGGAGGCGGACCTGAAGGTCCGCCCTACGCGGGCTTGCGGTGGGGCGCGTCGAAACGGTTTGCCGCCGGCAGGGCGCCGTAGGGTGTATCTCGATGCACCTTCAAGACCGATACTCGATCTCTTGAACCGAACAACAGGAAAACCATGAGCCACACCAAGACCCCCGCCGAAGTCGCGGAAGTCCTCACCGAGGCGCTGCCCTACATCCAGCGCTTTCACGGCAAGACCATTGTCGTGAAATTTGGCGGCAATGCCATGGTGGATGACGAGCTCAAGCGCAGCTTTGCCCGCGACATCGTGCTGATGAAACTGGTGGGCTTCAACCCGGTGGTGGTCCACGGCGGCGGGCCGCAGATCGGCAAGCTGCTGGAGCGCATCGGCAAGGAGACGGAGTTCGTCGACGGCATGCGCGTGACCGACTCCGAGACCATGGATGTGGTGGAGATGGTGCTCGGCGGGCTGGTCAACAAGGAGATCGTGCAGCTGCTCAACGCCCAGGGTGGCCGCGCCGTCGGGCTCACCGGCAAGGACGGTGGCCTGATCCGTGCGCGGCAGCTGCGTCTGGCCGGTCAGGGCGCGGATACCCCCGGCAGCGAGCTTCCGGATATCGGTCACGTGGGCGAGGTCGCCAGCATCGACGCCTCGGTGGTGAACATGCTGGATACCGGCGAGTTCATCCCGGTGATCGCGCCCATCGGCGTCGGCGACGACGGCCGCGGTTACAACATCAATGCCGACCTGGTGGCCGGCAAGCTTGCCGAAGTGCTGGGCGCGGAGAAGCTCATCCTGCTGACCAACACCCCCGGTCTGCTGGATCGTGACGGCGCCCTGATGACCGGCCTGGACGCCGCCCGCGTGGAGGATCTCATCGCCGACGGCACCATTCAGGGCGGTATGCTGCCCAAGATCCGTTGTGCGCTGGAAGCGGTGCAGAACGGCGTGCGCTCGGCCCACATCATTGATGGCCGCGTGACCCACGCCGTGCTGCTGGAGCTGTTCACCGATCAGGGCGTCGGCACCCTGATTCACGGGCCGGCCTGATCAGTCGTCCTCGGCCTGGAGTTCCCGGAAGCGGTCCATGTGGTTGCCGAAGGTCCGGCGGATCTCGTCCTTGTCGGCCTGGCGGCGCTCGATGAACGCCTCCTGCCGGTCCACCCGGGCCTGAATCTCCTCGATGCGCTCGTACACCGGGCCGGGGTTGCCCCCGGAGATGCGCTCCTGCTGCGCCGCCTCCTCGCGCAGCCGCTCCAGTTCCTCTTCGTGCCGGGCGATGCGGCTGCGGGCCAGCTGTACGCTGGAGCGCAGGTTCTCGACGCGCTCGTCCCGCGCTTCCTCGATGGTGTCGACACTGGTGAACGTGTGCCGCAGCATACGGTCGTATTCGGCCTGTTCCGCTGCCTGGCGCCGGCGGAGTTCCTCGGCTTCGCGCTCCTGGCGCTCACGCTCGCGCTGCAGTTTGCGCTCTTCATCGGACAGCGCCGCGTCAACGCGCTCCAGGTGACGGCCGGCACGGTCGTAGATATCCCGGGCATCGGGCGCCCTGTCCGCCGGCAGAGTGTCGCTGTAGTGGACGTTGCCGTCGTCGTCGGTCCAGCGGTAGAGCTCCTCGGCCAGAGGCGCCGCCAGCGGCGTCAACGTCAGTGTGAGCGCTGTTGCCAGTGTGGTCACGGCCCGCGCCCTTTGTTTCTGTGCTCGCATGTGTCCTCCGTGCCCGGGGCCAGGAAAGGGGCGTGCCCGGAGCGAGGCTTTCATTATCCACTGGAATCCTGTTGCGAAAAAGCGACGGGTTCCGCAGTCCGCGCGCGTACTCGTTACGATGCCAGCGTGCTTGCAAGCGCCAGCCACGCCTCGGGCAGCGTCTTGCGCTCCCGGCCAACTCTTTCCAGTGCCGTCGTGGCGATGGCGCCTTCGCGGATGCCCAGCATGATATCGCTGTACCCTGCCTGGAGGTGATCCACTGCGCTGGCGCCCAGTACCGAGGCCAGTACCCGGTCGTGCCCGCTGGGGCTGCCGCCCCGCTGAACATGGCCGAGGATGCAGGCGCGGGCCGGATGGCCCTGGGCCCCGAGATCCGCGGCCAGACGTGTGGTGTAGGTGGGGTCCGTCCCCTCGGCTACCACCACCAGGCTGCTCGCCTTCTCCCGGGTGCGCGTCCGCGCCATGCGCGCCAGCAGGGTCTCGGCGTTGACGGCCTCGTCCGGCAGCAGAATGGCCTCGGCACCCCCGGCGATTCCCACGGACAGGGCAATGAACCCGGAACTGCGGCCCATGACTTCCACCAGGAACAGCCGGTCGTGGGAGTGGGCGGTGTCGCGGATGCGGTCGATGGCCTCCAGGGCGGTGTTCACCGCGGTATCGAAGCCGACGCTGTCGTCGGTGCCGACAATGTCGTTGTCGATGGTGCCGGGTAGCCCGAGCACCGGCAGGCCGGTGTCGCCATGGAAGTGGTGGGCGCCAGTGAGGGAGCCGTCGCCGCCGATGACGATCAGCGCGTCCACGCCCTGGGCGCGCAGGGCCTCGCCGGTCCGGGCGCGCACCACGGGGTCCATGAAGGCCTCGCAGCGATCGGTTTTCAGGATGGTGCCGCCGCGCTGCAGGATGCTGCCCACCGAGCCCATGCTCAGCGGCCGCAGCGGCTCGTGCACCAGGCCGCTGTAGCCGCGGTCGGCACCCAGGGTCTCGATGCCTCGGGAGCCGGCCGTGCGGGTGATGGCACGGACCGCCGCGTTCATGCCGGGTGCGTCGCCGCCGCTGGTGACGATGGCGATGCGTCGGAGTTCACGCTTGACGGGCAGTTCCGGAAGCGTCCACATGGAGAGTCTCCGCGATCAGTATCAGTGGCGGTCGGCGAGATAGAGGACGTGTGCAGCGGCGCGCCAGAGCTGCCAGCCGTCCCGGAGCCCCGGGGTAATATCCACATGGTACAGGCCGCCGGCAGGGAACAGTCGTGCCTGATCCTCGCCCACGGCAGCCTTGAGCCGCTCGCTATGGCCGATGGGGATGACGTCGTCGTCGGTGCCGTGCACCAGCACCAGCCGGGCCTGCAAGCGCGACAGGTCCCGCTGCGCCAGATCGAGCCCGTCGATCTGGTGGCTTACGTCCTCCGGCAGGCCGGCCAGGAGTTCATCCACCCGCCCCGGTTCGGTGTTCGTGATCAGTGCGTACACCGCCTCGCCTTCGTCGCCTAGTTGTTCCACTTCGTCGTCCACGTCGGCCCAGTGGGCTTCGATGCGGCGTTCGGCGATGCTTCGCAGTAGCTCACGGTCGCGCTCGTCGGCGATGCGGTCGAGCTGACTGAGCAGCACCACCCATTTGCCCTCGCGGCGGGGTTCGGCAACCTCGCCGGTCTCGCCGCCCACCGGGTCGTAGCCGGTGGTCACGTAAGTGATGGCATCCACCATGTCGTAGTAGCCGCCCACCGCCACCAGAAACCCGACATGATCGGCAACCCGCGGATCCTTGGCGGCAATGATGCTGGGCCCCACGGCAAAGCTGAAGGCCATGACCCCCACCGGCGGCTCCGTCGACAGCTCGTCGCCGGTGGTGACATGTTCCAGGGTGTCGCCGATGTCGCGGGCGTCATCCAGGCCGACGGCCATGGTTTTCGGCCCTTCCACGTCCGGGGTGACGACCACGAAGCCGGTGCGCGCCATGCTGGTGGCGAACTCCACCAGCCGGGGGTCACGGCGGCCGTGTTCGGTAAAGCCGTGGATCAGGACCAGTGTGCCGCGGGGCTCACGGTCCCCGGGTCGGTAGACATCCGCCACGTGTTCGCGGTCCTCGACCGTATACGCTACGGTGGATCGCTCAGGGTCGGCCGTGATGGCCTTCAGGCGGCTGTCCTCGGCGCCGGACTGAACATCACCGAGCAGGAGCATGCTCTCGTAGCTCCGGTGCACGCTGCCGCAACCGGCAAGCTGGGATACGGACAGGGCAAGAAGCAGCATGACCACGACGCCGCGCAAGCGAGGTGCCATGAGCGTTATCGGCGTGATCGCCCTCAGCGGGCTGGGTCTGTACGTCGGTCTCATGATTCTACTCTACGGGATGCAGTCCCGGCTTATCCATCTGCCTGGTGTGCCGGGCCGCGAACTGATGGCGACGCCCGCGGACATCGGCCTGCAGTGGGAGGACGTGCAGCTACGCACGGAGGACGATGTGTCCCTGCACGGGTGGTATCTCCCGGCACCGGAGGACGGCGCCGGCTATACCGTGGCCTTCTTCCACGGCAATGCCGGCAACATCAGTCATCGGCTGGACAGCCTCGAGATCTTCCACGAGCTCGGCCTTGCCACCCTGATTATCGACTACCGCGGATACGGGCGGAGCGAGGGCAGTCCATCCGAGGAGGGGCTGTACCGGGACGGTGACGCGGTCTGGCGCTATCTGGTGGACGAGCGCAACGTGCCGCCCGGGGAGGTCATCGCCTTCGGGCGTTCCCTGGGCGCAGCCGTGGCGGCGCGGGTGGCGGCGGAGCACGAAGTGGGCGGCGTGATGCTGGAGTCGGCGTTCACCTCCGCCCCTGATCGCGGTGCAGAGCTCTACCCGATCTTCCCGGTGCGGCTGCTCGCCCGTATCGACTATCCCACCCGGGACTACGTGCGGGGCGTGGAGGCCCCGGTGCTGGTGGTCCATAGCCCGGATGACGAGATCATTCCCGTCCACCATGGCCGCGCGATCTACGAGGCCGCTCCGGAGCCGAAGCAGTTCCTGGAGATCAGCGGTGACCACAACACGGGATTCCTGCAGAGCCGTGAGCGCTACGCCCGGGGAATCGCGGAGTGGCTGCGGACGCTGGAGCGGTAGCCGGTTGTAGTCACCCGCGGCGCCGCTCCTACACGGCAGGGGAAGGCTCGTCGGCGGCTTTGTTTGGCTTCAGGCGCCGTAGCGCTGCCGGTAGTCCTGGATGGCTGCCAGCGCCGAATCCCGGTCACCGCGTTGCTCGAGCCAGGTCACCACGTCATCCAGGTCGACGATGGGGATCACCGGCGCGCCGTACTGCGCCCGGACCTGCTGCACCGCCGATTCCGTTCCACTGCCCCGTTCCTTGCGGTCCACGGCCACGGCGATGCCGGCAAGCTCGGCGCCGGCGGCCCGGATCAGTTCCGCCGATTCGGCCACGGCGGTGCCCGCGGAGATGACGTCGTCAATCACCAGCACCCGGCCCTGCAGCGGTGCGCCGACGATGCTGCCGCCCTCGCCGTGATCCTTTGCCTCCTTGCGGTTGAACGCCCACGGGATGTCCCGGCCATGGTGGTCGGCCAGGGCCACGGCGGTGGCGCTGGCCAGGGGGATGCCCTTGTAGGCGGGGCCGAAGAGCATGTCGAAATCGATGCCCGACGCGACGATGGCACGGGCGTAGTAGCGTCCCAGGGCACCCAGCGTCGCGCCGGTGTTGAACAGGCCGGCATTGAAGAAATAGGGGCTGACGCGCCCCGATTTCAGCGTGAATTCGCCGAACCGGAGCACGTCCTGCTCCAGGGCGAAGTCGAGAAACTCGCGTTGGTAGTCGTGCATAAGCCGTTTCCGTTGTCCTTGCCGAGATCATCAAACCGGACGGTACCCACCGTAGGAGCGGCGCCGGTTATCCGGTGTTCCGCATCCCCGCGGCGATGCCGTTGATGCACACCTGCAGGGCCTTGCGCAGGTGTTCCTCGTTGCGATGGCGCACCCGGTGCAGCAGTTCCACCTGCAGCCGGTTCAGCGGGTCCACGTACGGGTTGCGTACGTCCACCGAGCGCCGGACCACGGGAAAATCCGATAGCGGCCGCTCGTGACCGGTGACGGTGAGCACGCTGTCCAGCGTGGTCCGGTAGCGTCCGCGCAGGTCCTTGCCAAGGGGCTGCAGCTCTGTCGGCACCAGCCGGCGGTCATACATGGCGGCGACGTCCGGGTCGCCCTTGGCGAGCACCATTTCCACCATGTCCAGAAAGGCGTGGAAGAACGGCCAGTCCCGGAACATGGTCTGCAGCTCCTCTGTACGGCCCTGTTCCTGGGCATGGGCTAGGGCTTCGCCGACGCCCAGCCAGGCCGGCAGAAGCAGGCGGGTCTGCGTCCAGCTGAAAATCCACGGGATCGCCCGCAGACTCTCCACGCCGCCTTCCTTGCGCCGCTTCGCCGGTCGCGAGCCGATGGTCAGGCCGGCGATCTCCTGCTCCGGGGTCGCGGATCGGAAGTAGTCCACGAACTCCGGGGTGTGGCGCACCATGCCGCGGTAGTTCTCCACGGCGATGCCGGAGAGCTGGTCCATGAGATCCCGCCAGCTCTGCTGCGGCTCCGGCGGCGGTTGCAGTGTGGCCTCGAGGACCGCCGTGGTGTAGAGCTCGAGATTGCGCAGGGCGATGCCCGGCAGGCCGAATTTGGCCTGGATGACCTCCCCCTGCTCGGTGGCCCGCAGGCTGCCCTGCACCGAGCCCGGCGGCTGGGACAGAATGGCGGCGTGGGTGGGGCCGCCGCCGCGGCCGATGGAACCGCCGCGGCCGTGGAACAGGGTGAGCTGGACGTTGTTGCGACGGCAGCAGGCCACCAGCCGCTCCTGGGTCTGGTACAGCGCCCAGGCGGCGGTGAGATGCCCGGCATCCTTGCCGGAGTCGGAGTAGCCGATCATCACCTCCTGGTGGCCGCCGATACGCTGGCGGTACCAGTCGATCTCCAGTAGCCGTTCCAGGCACTCCTCGGCGCCGTTGAGGTCGTCCAGAGTCTCGAACAGCGGCACCACCCGCAGATAGTGTCTCACCCCCGCCTCTTTCTGCAGCAGCTCCACCGCCAGGATGTCCGAGGGCGTTGCCGCCATGGAGATGACGTAGGCACCCAGGCTCTCCGGGCCCTGTTCGGCGATGACCCGAAAGGTGTCCAGGGTCTCCTGGACTTCCTCGTCCGGCTCGAAGCCGCGAGGGGTGAGAGGGCGGGGGTTGTTCAGCTCGCGGATCAGGAACGCCTGTCGGGCGGACTCGTCCCAGGCGGCGTAGTCGCCCAGGTCCAGCTCCCGGGTGATCGCCCCCAGGGCGTTGGCGTGGCGTCCGGCCTCCTGGCGGATGTCGATGCGCATCAGCGTCAGACCAAAGCAGCTCAGTCGCCGAAGCAGGTCCAGTAGCCGCCCGTCGGCCACCACGCCGGCGCCGCATCGGTGCAGCGAGTGGTAGCACGCCAGCAGCGGCTTGCGCAGGTCCTCGGCGTCGCGGTAGATCTCGCCTTCCGGGGCCGCCTTGCCCTCCAGACGTGCCTCCAGCCAGCGCAGGGTGAGGCGCAGCCGGGCCCGGACGCGCTTGAGCATGACCCGGTAAGGTTCCCAGGCATCGCCCACCTGCTCACTCAGTTCCGAGTCCCGGCACTGCAGCGAGAGTTCGGAGATCAACTGGCCGATCTCCTTTTCGTACAGGCTCGCCGCCTGCCAGCGGGCCATCAGGCAGGCGTCGCGGGTGACCCGCGCGGTGACCCGCGGGTTGCCATCGCGATCGCCGCCCATCCAGGAGCCGAAGCGGATGGGCGCCACGTCCAAGGGCATCCCGCGGCCGGTGTAGTGGTGGAGCATGCGGTCCATTCGCCGGGCATGACGCGGTATGGCGTCCCACAGGGTCTGCTCCACCACGGCGTAGCCCCAGCGGGCCTCATCCAGCGGCGAAGGCCGGCGCTGACGGATTTCGTCGGTGTACCAGGCGGCGGTGACTTCGCCCTTGAGGGCTTGCGCCAGCGCGCCGGACTCCTCCGGCGTGAGGTCCTGCCGGTCCTGGGTCTCCAGCATGCTGGCGATGTTGTTGTGCTTCTGCAGCAGGGTGCGGCGGGTCACTTCCGTGGGATGGGCGGTGAGCACCAGCCCCACCTGCATGTTGCACACGGCCTGGTAGAGATCGTCCGGGTCAGTGGTGCCCGCGACCCGCTCGAAGCCTTCCTCCAGGGAACCGCGCAGGGGGCCCGAGTCCGGGGCACGCGCCCATGCGCGGCTGCGCCGCACGCGGTGGTGCTGTTCGGCAATGTTGGCGAGATTGAGAAAGTGCGAGAAGGCACGCACCACGGGCATGATGCGGTCATCCTCCAGGCCCGTGAGCGTCTGCTCGAGCTCACGCGCGGCATCGTTGTCGCCGGCGCGGGCCTGCTTGGCCAGCCGTCGCACGGTCTCTACGGTGTCGAACAGGGGCTCGCCTCCCTGTTCCCGGATGACCTCCCCGAGCAGTTCTCCGAGTTCGCGGATGTCTTCGCGCAGGGGCTGGTCGGCCGCGGTTCGCTCGCTCATGGTGGCCTCGATGTTCACGTGGGCGTGGACCGGGTGTGGCGAAAGAAAAGTCGGGGCTGAAGCCTCTCCCACCAGATCGGTGCGGGAGGGCTGCAGCCCCGAGGGGACGGCATCTCATACCGCGGCAGTCGGTGCCAGTATTACTCCGGCAGGCCGAACTGCTCGACGCTGGCGAAGATGTCCGTATCGGAGATGATGCCGATGGGCTCCTGGTCCTTGTCCTTCACTGCGCAGCGCCGGATATTGCTGGAACCCATCTTCTCGGCGCACTCGTTCAGCGTCATGTCCACCGGCACGGTGACCAGCGGCTTGGAGGCCACTTCACCCACCTTGACCGTGTTGGGCCGGCGGCTCGGCTGGACGATGCGGGCGAGCACGTCCCGCTGGGTCATGATGCCCCATTCGCCGTCTTCGCCGGGGCGCACGATGACGCTGCTGATGCGCTTCTCCCGCATCAGGTGCATGGCGTCCTCGACATTGGTGTCCGCGGGCACGGAGACCGGGTTGGGGTTCATGAGGTCGCCGACGGTGCGGTTGGCATCAATGGGAGCGTTGTATTCGATCTTCACCCCGGCATTTTCAATGTAGGCGATTTCCAGTTCGATGACCTTTCTGGACAGCCGGAATTCCGGTACCGCGATCCCCAGCATGCCGCCGGGAACGGGCTGCGCCTCGAAAACCGTGGTTTCGTATCCCATCTGGGCCAGAAAATACGCGCATGTGAGGCCTGCGGGGCCGGCGCCCACAACGGCCACCTTTTCCGGCCGGGTCA
>SKYZ01000465.1 GCA_007127625.1 Aquisalimonas sp.
ACCCACCGTGGGTTCGTCCAGAATGAGCAGCCGGGGCCGATGAAGAATGGCCGCGGCGATGTTCACGCGTCGCTGGTAGCCGCCGGACAGCGTCCTGACCAGATCATCCGCACGCTCCTGCAGCATGGCCGCCTGCAATACGCGGGTCACGGCCTCGCCGACATCTCGCCGGGCAACGCCGGCGAGACGGGCAAACACTTCCAGGTTTTCCCTGGGCGTTAGATGGGTGTAGACAGCCAGCTCCTGGGGAACCAGGCCGATTCGCTGGCGCACGACGCAGGAGGCCGTCTCCTCGCCATCGAGCCGGATGCGGCCCTTCTCTGGGCGGATGCGGCCGCATATGGCCTTGATCAGTGTGGTCTTGCCGGCGCCGTTTGGACCGAGCAGGGCGTACAGCTCGCCCTCGGCCAGCTGCATGCTCAGGCCACGGAGCACCGGGCGCTCCGGCCAGCTGAAATGGACCTCGTCCACTGCCAGCACGATGCCGCGCTCCATTGTCAGGGGGGACACTAGGCGCTGACTCCCGCGAACAGGGTCTCCAGAAACGGGCGCAGGGTAGGCCGCTCGGATGGACAGGCATCGGCCGCCGCCAGGGCCAGATCCAGGTGCTTTCGTGCCAGCGCCCGGGCACCGGAGACGCCGTCGGTTGTTACCGCGGTCAGGCGGGCGCCGTCCTTGCCCACATCCTTGCCGGTGCTTTCGGTGGTGGCGGCCTGGTCGAGGACATCGTCCAGGGTCTGGAAGGCGCAGCCCAGGTGGCGTGCGAAGGTGCGCATGTGGTTGAGCCGGTGATCGCTAATGCCGGCAATCCGGGCGCCCGATTCCACGGCCAGCACGAACAGCACGCCGGTTTTCTCGAAATTGATCTGCTCGATCTTGCCGACGCTGTCGGCCGCGGTGCGTTCGTGAAGATCCCGGGTCTGTCCGGCAGCCAGTCCATTGGTGCCAACGGACTGTTCCGTGAGCTGGATGAGTTCGAGCCTTACTAGGGGGGCAAGATGGTCAAGCGCCGCGAGCGTTCCGTAGGCCCGGTTCAGCAGCGTCACCGCGGTCAGAACGGCCATGTCCTCCCCGAATACACGGTGCGTAGTGGCCTGGCCACGGCGCAGGTGTGCGTTGTCCATGGACGGCAGGTCATCCAGTACCAGCGATGCCGTGTGGACCATCTCAATGGCGCAGCCCGCGTCAAGCGCCGAGTCCGGATGGGCGCCGAAGTGTGCTGCAGTCGCCATGGTGAGCAGTGGCCGGAGCCGTTTTCCCGGTGCCAGGAGGCTGTAGCGGAGCGCGGCATTCAACGTAGCAGGAGCTGCCCCCGGGGGTGGAATGAGGCTCGACAGGCGCGCGTCGATGGCGGTCCGCAGGGCAGTCAGGTCCAGGTCGGCAATCGGGGCGTTCGCCCCGGGGTGCAGACGACCAGCGTCGACCGTGGGGCCCGGCGTGCCTTTTCCTGCTGGCACGAATGCCATTGCGCCTTTTTTCATGTCCCTGTCCACGGGTGCGTCATCGTTCTTTGTGATTCTGCACTTGCTATCTTCTCGAAGTGACTGGGCCTGACTCACACTTGTGAGGTCTAGGAACCCACTCAAGCATAGTCTGTTTCGTGGATTTACACTTGCCTATACAGCGCTGATAGAGGCCAGGGTTCAATATTTGCGAGGACGTATGTATCCCTGAGTTCTGATCACCCCGCTCGCCGCACGAGTGAACATGCTTCGCTCAACCGAGTTAGTTGTTTCCAGCAACGGGACCGCATTGTTCGTCGATTGGCTACGATCACGTCGAGTAGACTTGCCACGGACAGGCGGTCGCTCAATCGCTGGGCCGGGATATGACCGGATGGGCCGATTATCGCCACGTCGCCCATCGCGGCTTGCCAGGGGCCAGCCTTCTCACATGCATAGGCGCCTTGTTCCTGAAGCCTGCTGGCAGCTTGTGCTCAACGCCCGAAGTCAATGCAGATACCCCTTATGCGTGGCTGGGTTCCATGCGGCGCATCGAGCCGCGCCTACGTAAGGGCGCCGTCGACCCGAAGCTGCCCTTGGTCGCCACAGCCCCAGTGTCCACGGCGCCGGAGGAAGTCCATGCGCCGAGATCCGTTATCCAGGAAAACAGGGTAACCATTCCGTCGCCGCGAAGCGGAGTCAGTCTCTGATTGATCACTAATCGACATAAACGAGTTCGTCGGCCTCAAACGATTCCTCGACCAGTCCGCCGAACAGGGCAGCAACGTAGAGTCCAGCGAGGACGATGAGTGTCCGGGGCAGTCCGGCGAACCGGTCTGGGGTCAACCGGGCTTCCAACAACCGTGCCGTCCCCGGGAAGGACGTCCTGATCCGGCCACTCAACGCCGGACGTCTGCTCGAACGACCTGCACCGTTCTGCCGCCGAGTTCCCACAGCACGCGCAGCCCCCACCAGGCTACAAGTCGCAGCAAGGCGAACATCACAGTCATCACGAGCAGGCTGACCAGCGTCCACATCATATGGTGTCTCCGCACCGCTCTAGTGAAATACCCAGTACAGGCACCATCGCCACCGCATTGCCTTGGGCGATTTTGGCTTATTTTGTTCTCCGTTGCGTCCTGATCTCGGATGATCGTGTTCAAGATGTCCGCCTTGACCTGACAGCGGGTAACGCTCACTATGCGGACTGACGCGTCCGTCCGTACCGTGCTGAATGTACGCGTTCCGTCCACGATTCACGACCTAGATATCTCTGCCGGCCCCGCGCTGTGCAGGAGAGAGACGGTATTTCGCCAATGACAGATCTAACAAGACGGCCCGGGAAAAGCCGGCCCCGCCTCTCGCCGGAGGAGCGACGGGAGCAGATCCTCCGTGCCGCTGGGCCACGGTTTGCCGAGCACGGCTACAGCGGGACCGACGTCCAGGACATTGCCGATGACATTGGCGTGGGTAAGGGCACCATCTACCGTCACTTTGCCACCAAGGAAACGCTGTTCCTCGCGACCGTCCAAAGGGCCGTGGAGAGTCTGAGCGAGCATGTCGCGCTGAAGGTGGAGCCGCTGCCGGATCCGCTGGACAAGCTCAAGGGGTCGGTGCACGCCTACCTTGAGTTCTTCGATGCCTGTCCCGGGGTCGTGGAGCTGTTCATTCAAGAGCGGGCGGCGTTCGGTACCGAGGCGCAACCGTTGTACTTCGCCCACCGGGACCGTGAACGGGCCAAGTGGCAGCCGCTGTTCGACGAACTGGTGGCCCGGGGCGACCTGCGCCCGCTGGCATTCCGGGACATGGCCGACACCATCGGAGATGCCTTGTACGGGGCCGCCTTCGCACACCGGCTGACCGGGGGGCGTTGCTCCCTGGCAGAGCGCGCCGACGCCATTCTCGACGTCATTCTGAACGGCATCCTGAAACCCGGTGACCGGGCTGCCGAGTGACCATCATTGATCGCAACCGAACAACAACCGGAGATGCCAGACATGGCCGCATTCCGATTCCCGCAGTTTCCACGTTGGACCACGGGCGTGCTGCTCCTCGGAGCCACTGCCCTGGTGCTGGTCGGGTGCACCGCCGAGGAAGACGAGGCCGGACAGCC
Organism: Aquisalimonas sp.; assembly: GCA_007127625.1. Classification (GTDB taxonomy): domain Bacteria; phylum Pseudomonadota; class Gammaproteobacteria; order Nitrococcales; family Aquisalimonadaceae; genus Aquisalimonas. The sequence continues at coordinate 3,556 of SKYZ01000465.1, forward strand.
CGATCAGCCGCCACCGCCAGTGACGGTGGAAGCCGTGGAGCCGCGCACGGTGGAACTGGAGCAGGACTATGCAGGCCGCGTCCACGGTGCCCGGGAGGTCCAGGTGCGGGCCCGCGTCGATGGGATTCTGGAGGAGCGCCTCTACCACGAGGGCGAGCAGGTGGCTGCGGGGGATGCCCTGTTCCGTATCGACCCCGAGCCGCTCGAGGCCCGTCTGGAAGAGGCCCAGGCCCAGCGCGAGTCCGTCCTGGCCGACCTGGAGGAAGCCGAGCGGGAGTGGGGCCGTATTTCGCGGCTGTACGAGCGCGATGCCGTCAGCGAGCGCGAGCGGGACACCGCTGAGTCGGCCGTGACCCTGGCCCGCGCCGCAGTCTCTGTGGCGGACGCGCAGGTCACTCAGGCCCGGCTGCAGCTCGAATACACCACCGTGGAGTCTCCGGTGGACGGCGTGACGAGCCTGGAGGCACACCCCGAAGGCAGTCTGGTGGATCCGGGCACCCTGCTGACCACCGTGGTCCAGCATGACCCCGTGCACGTGCGCTTTGCCCTGCCGGAAGACGATGCAGCCATCCAGCGTACGGCGCGGCGGGCCCGTGCCGCCGATGGCGGCAACGACGATTTCCGGTGCGAGGCCACCCTGCGTCTTCCCGACGGCAGCGAATACGACTCGCCCGGCGAGATCGACTTCACTGCTAGCACCATCGACCACGGAACCGGCTCCGTCTCCGCCCGGGCGGTGTTCGACAATCCCGATCGCGCCATCATCCCCGGCCAGTTCGTGCGCATCAGCGTGGTGCTGGACACCCTGGACGACGTCTTCCTGGTGCCCGAGACCGTGATCAGCGAGGGCCCCGAGGGGCCGCAACTGTTCGTTGTCGAGGACGGTGAGGCCCACGCCCGGCCCGTGGATCTGGGACCGGTGGTCTATGACGGCCAGGTGATTCTTGCGGGCCTGGACGACGGTGACCGTGTCATCGTGTCGGGCCATGCCAGTGCCGAGGATGGCAGCCCCGTGGACCTGAACGGTGAGAACGGGGAGACGCGCTGATGTTCCGCTTTTTCATCGACCGGCCGCTGTTCGCCTCGGTGATCTCCATCATCATTCTCATCATGGGTGGCGCCGCCCTGGCGACACTGGCCGTGGAGCAGTATCCGGATGTCGCGCCGCCGGAGATCGTGGTGGACGCCCGGTACCCCGGCGCCAGTGCCGAGGTCATCTCCGAAGCCGTCGCCGCGCCGTTAGAGCAGGAGATCAACGGCGTCGACAACATGATCTTCATGGAGTCCAGCAGCAACGACGCCGGCAGCGTGCGCATCACCGTGTCGTTCGAGATGGGCACCGACTCGGATCAAGCGGCCATTAACGTCAACAACCGCGTCCAGCGTGCCATGGCCCGCCTGCCCCAGGAGGTCCAGCAACAGGGCGTTCAGGTGGAGGCGCGCTCCACCGACATTCTGCAGGTCCTGGCCCTGTTCTCCGAAGACGGCAGCATGGACGATGTGGCCATCAGCAACTATGCGTTGCTCAACGTCATCGACGAACTGGTCCGGCTGCCCGGCGTGGGCGACGCCTCGCTGTTCGGTGCTCAGGACTATTCCATGCGTGTGTGGCTCGAGCCCGAGCGCATGGCTCAGTACGATCTGACGCCCGGCGACATCGCCGCCGCCCTGCGCGAGCAGAACGCGCAGTTCGCGGCCGGGCGCCTGGGTGATCAGCCGGCCGGAGAGGATCAGGCCTTCACCTTCAGCGTCAGCACGCCGGGCCGTCTCACCGACCCGCAGGATTTCGAGGAGGTCATTCTCCGAAGTGACGCCGATGGCCGGACACTGCGCCTCGGCCAAGTCGCCGACGTGGAACTGGGTGCGCAGCGCTACGCCTTCTCCGCCACCTACAATAGCCAGCCCACCGTCCCCATCGGGGTCTACCTGGAGCCGGGCGCCAATGCCATGGAGACGGCGCAGCGCGTGCGCGATGTCATCGCGGACGTCGAGGGGCGCTTCCCGGAGGGGCTGGAATACCGGATTCCCTACGACACCACGGACTTCATCGAGTCTTCCATTCAGGAAGTCCTGATCACCCTGGGCCTGGCCCTGCTTTTGGTGGTGGCGGTCACGTTCCTGTTCCTCCAACACCTGCGCAGCACGCTGATTCCGCTCACCGCCATCCCGGTGTCATTGATCGGCACCTTTGCCGGTATGCAGGTGCTGGGTTTCTCGGTGAATCTGCTCACCTTGTTCGGGCTCATTCTTGCCATCGGCGTGGTGGTGGATAACGCCATCATCGTCATGGAGAACGTGGAGCGGCTGATCAAGGAGAAGGGACTGTCCGCTTACGACGCCTCCATCGAGACCATGAGGCAGGTCTCCGGGGCGGTGGTGGCCTCCACCCTGGTGCTGGTGGCGGTCTTCGCTCCGGTGGCCTTTCTGGGCGGGTTGAGTGGCGAGCTCTATCAGCAGTTCGCCATCACCATTGCCGTGTCCGTGGTGATCTCCGCCGTGGTCGCCCTGACCCTCACTCCGGCCATGTGCGCGATCCTGCTGGAGAAGCCGCTGAAGGAGCCGGTAGCACCGCTGCGCTGGTTCAACGCCGGCTTCGATCGTCTCACCAACGGTTTCGTGCGCGTGGTGCATTTCTTTCTGCGTCACGCCGTAACGGGCGTGGCGGTGTTCCTGTTGGTTATCGGCGGATCGGTCTACCTGCTCAGCCAGATGGCCGACGGTCTGGTGCCCCAGGAGGACCGGGGGTTCGTGCTGGCCGCCCCGTCCCTGCCTCCGGCCTCGGCCATGAACCGCACTGAAGCCTTCCGCGATGACTTCACGGACCAGCTCATCGCCATGGATGAGGTGGATGAGGTGGTGAGCTTCGCGGGCTGGGACATCATTGCCGGTTCCCTGCGACCCAACGCGGGGGCGGCCTTCGTGATCCTGTCGGACTGGAGCGAACGCACCGGTGAGGGCCAGGACGCCCAGAGCCTCGCCGGCCGTTTCATGGGCATGGGCGGCCAGATGGAGGAGGGCAACATCATGGCTTTCGTGCCGCCCCCCATCCAGGGGCTGTCGCTGACCGGCGGCGTGGAGGGTTACCTCCAGGCGCGGGGTGGTGAATCCCCCGAGGAGATCCGCGCCATTGCCGAGGAACTGGTGGCGGCGGCCAACGAGCGCCCGGAGGTGACCAACGCCAACGTCACCCTGGACACGGACATCCCCCGTTACCACGCGGATGTCGATCGCGAGAAGGCGCGGGCGGCGGGGGTGCCCATCGACGCCGTATTCGGTGCCCTGCAGAGCACCTTCGGTGCCGACTACGTCAACGACTTCACCCTCCAGGGCCGCAACTGGCAGGTGAACATGCAGGCCCAGAGCGAGTACCGCAGCCATCCGGACGACCTGCGGCGCGTGTTCGTGCGCAGCGAGGGCGGTGACCTGCTGCCGGTGAGCTCCCTGGTCACCATGGAGCGGACACGGGGTACGGACATCATCGACCGCTTCAACGTCTACCCAGCGGCGACGATCATGGCTGACCCGGCGCCCGGCTACACCACCGGTGATGCCCTGGCGACCCTGCAGGAATTGGAGCAGGAGATACTCTCGGAAAACGAAACCCTGGGTTGGACCGGTGAGGCGTATCAGCTGGAGGCGGCCGAGGCCGCCGGCGGCATCGCCTTCGGCCTGGGGCTGGTGATGGTATTCCTGATCCTGGTGGCCCAGTACGAGCGGCTCACCCTGCCCATTGCCGTGGCCACGGCGGTGCCTTTCGCCGTCTTCGGGGCGGCGCTGGCATCCGTCCTGCGCGGTTTCCCCAACGATATCTACTTCCAGGTCGGCTTGCTGGTGCTGATCGGCCTGGCGGCGAAGAACGCCATTCTCATCGTCGAGTTCGCCGCCCAGAACCGGCGCGAGGGCATGTCCTCCATGGACGCCGCCCTGACGGCGGCCCGTCAGCGCTTCCGCGCCATCATGATGACGGCGCTGACGTTCATCATCGGTACGCTGCCGCTGGTGTTCGCCACCGGCGCGGGGGCGGTAAGCCGTCAGGAGATCGGCACCGTGGTGGTGGGCGGCATGATCGCCGCCAGCAGTCTGGCCCTGTTGTTCGTGCCGCTGTTCTACAAGCTGCTGGAGGACCTGGCCACATGGCGAAACGAACGGCGCCAGCGGCGCAAGGAGGAGCAGGCCCATGCGTAAGCTACTGAGTCTGGCCGCCGCGGTACTCCTGACCGGCTGCGCCGTCGGCCCGGACTACGATCGCCCGGCCACCGAGCTGCCGGAGGACTGGCCCGAGCACGACCTGTTCACCGGCGAGGATGGAGAAGACTGGCGGAGCTGGTGGGCGCAGTTCGACGATCCGGTGCTGGAGGATCTGGTGGAGCGTGCCCTGGACGAGAACCTGGATATCCGCCTTCAGGCACAGCGGGTCCGGGAGGCCCATGCCCGTCTCGGGCTCGCGGAGGCGGAGCGCATGCCCACCGTGGACGCCCAGGCCGAGGCGGCGCGGGAGCGACAGCCGGAGGCCACCAGTCCGCTGCCTGAGGCAGCCGGCACAGGGAACCTGTTCTCCGTTTCCGGCGTGCTCGGTTACGAGGTGGATCTGTGGGGGCGGCTGGAGCGCCAGCGCGAGACCGCCGAGGCCATGCTGGAGGAATCCGCGTTCAGTCGCGACGCCGTGCGTCTGAACGTGGCTGCGGATGTGGTGACCACCTACGTCAACCTGCGGGCGGCCGAGGAGCAGCTCGCCATTGCCCGGGAGACCGCGGCCTCGCGGGAACGCGGTCTGGAGCTGGAAGAGGTCCGTTACCAGGAGGGCGAGGCGGACTCCCTGGCGCTGCGCCAGGCCCGCTCCGAACTGGCCACCACCCGGGCGCAGATCCCGCCCCTACGCGAACAAGTGCTGACCCTGGAAAGCGCGCTGGCCATGCTGGTGGGGGCCGAGCCTGGAGAATTCCTGGAGGAACTGGACTTCGGTGACCGGTCCCTGCGCGAGCTGGCACTGCCGGACGGCGCCCCGGAGGAGGCACCTGCCGAGATTCTGCGGCGGCGCCCTGACATCCGCGCTGCCGAAGCGGGGTTGATCGCCTCTACCGCCGAGATCGGTGTGGCGGAAGCGGACCGGTTGCCGCGAATCAGTCTCAACGCGCTGCTCGGGACCGCCGCCCTGGATGCCGATGACCTGTTCACCGGCCCCGCCGAGACTTGGCGTTTGGGCGCCTCTGTAGGCGGTCCTCTGTTTGACTTCGGCCGGGGCAGCGCCCGTGTGGATACCGCCGAGGCCCTGCGGGAGCAGGCGGAGACCCAGTACAACATCACCATCACCGCCGCGTTCAGGGAGATCCGCGACGCCCTGGTGCTCTACGAGACCAGCGACGAGCGCATCAATGCCCTGCGTGACCAGGTGGAGGCCGTAGAGGAAACCCGGGAGATCGCGCAGATCCAGTACGACGAGGGCCTCACCGGGCTCCTGCAGCTCCTGGACGCCGAGCGCGCCTTGCTGGAGGCGCGGCTGGGTGAGGTGGAAGCCACGCGGGACCGCCTCAACGCCACCGCCACCCTGTTCAAGGCGCTCGGTGGCGGCTGGGGTGAGGAGGCAGTCCACCGGGCCGGGGATTTGGAGCGGAGTGACCGGCACCGATGAAGCCACACCCCCGGCGAAGGACCGTCCGACGTGCGGCTGTTGGCTGTGCTACTGATCCTTGTGCAGGATCCGGAAACCACGCTCTCGGTAGCGCCCGTTAGTGCGTGCTGAGCGGCCTTCTGCTTCGGGGGGCCCATGACCGACCAGTAACCGACGCGACGACCGGAGTGCGGGCAAAATTCCGAGGCGGAAGATCGCCTGCTTGCTAACCGGTTTGGGAGGGTGGTTCGGCAGCGGCCACCGCTTGCTGGTAGGTCCGACCCACCGGCACCTCCCGTCCATCCTTGAGCAGGAGGCTCATGCGTCCGTTGCGCCGTTTGACCTGGTCTATGGCATCGTGAGCCACCCACCAGGAGCGGTGGACGCGCTGCCCGAGGGAGTCGAGTTCCCTTGCTGCATCCTCCATTCGGCAGAGGATGAGCTGCTGTCCGTCGGTGGTGTGTACGGCGAGGTAGTGATCCTGCATCTGTAGACACAGGAACTCTCCTGCGATCGGACGTTCCAGGCGCTGGAAGAACAGGCTCCCGCCGGCATCTGACTGCCCGGACGGATTGTGCTCCGGGAGTGGATCCGACGAACGGTCTTCCTCCGTAGCGCCGGCTTCATCGGGCGCATTCAGGTAGAACACCACGGAGAGTACGGCGCACACCAGCAACACCTTCCAGAACAGGCTGAAGACGCCTTCCCCCGGCAGACCAGCAATCGCGCCCGCTGTATGGACCACGCCGGTTGCAGGGATTGCCGCCAGCACACTGCCGAGCAACGGCACCAGGATGGGGCGGGCAGGGAGGCTGTCGCCGAGCCAGGCATCCAGGCGTCGAACGGCGAGATCGCACAGCATCCAGTTCACCAGAACGATGCTGAGCCAGTACGTGATGCGTACCGGCCACGCGAGCGCATGAAATGTCCCGAATGGACCCAGCAGCCCGAGGAGAATGCCGACGCCGGCCGGTGGCCCGAGCAACCACGCTGTCTGCCTCAGCCGTTCACGCATCGTCAATGGAAGCCTCCACGCCGTTGACGAAAAAATCCCGCCTTCTGCGAAAGTTACGTTGTGCGTTTCCGAGGCCCCGCCTAATGTTCCGGGAAACCGCACATCTCGGAGCCGCGACCATGGCAACACCACTCCAGAGCACCGATCGCATCGACAGCCTCGATGTCCTCAGAGGCTTCGCCATCCTGGGCATCCTGGTGATGAACATCCAGGCCTTCTCGATGATCAGCCAAGCCTATCTCAACCCGACCCTCGGCGGGACCTTCACGGGCGCGGATTTCTGGCTCTGGGTGGTCGCCCACGTTGGCTTCGACTCCAAGTTCCTCGCGCTCTTCGCCGCACTCTTCGGCGCGGGGGTGGTGGTGATGGCTGAGCGCGCAGAGGCTGCCGGCGCGGCGCCATGGCGCCAGCACGTCCGACGCATGAGTATCCTGGCCGTGATCGGCCTGGTTCACGCCTACGGTATCTGGTACGGGGACATCCTGTCCGTCTATGCCGTCATCGGCATGATCGCCTTTGCCTTCCGCAAGGCATCGATCCGCCGCCTTTTGGTCTTTGCGGCACTCTTTTACGCCGTGCCCGTGGTTGTCGGGCTGGCCATGACGGGGCTGTTCTTCACCATGCCGGAGGCTGCATACGAGGCCACAGTGGCGGCGTACTGGCAGCCATCAGGCGAAGCCATCGCAGCGCAACAGGAGGCCTACAGCGGCGGTTGGCTGGGCCAGATGGCCCAGCGCATCCCGGATGCGGCCACGATGCACTTGCTGGCCCTGCCGATCGAGGAGGGCTGGCGTGTGCTCGGGTTGATGCTGGCCGGCATGGCGGCGCTGAAAAGCGGCCTGCTCACCGGCGCCTGGTCGGTGGAGCGGTACGTCCGCACCGGCCTGCTCGCCGCCGCCGTAGGGCTCCCGATTGTCATCGCGGGTGTGGTCTTCAACCAGGCGACAGGCTGGGAGATGAAGACCTCGCTCTATCTCGGGGCGCTGTTCAACCACACCGGTGCGCCGCTGGTCACGCTGGCCTGGGTCTGCGGCGCGCTGGTCGTGCTCAAGCGAGGCCTTTGGGCACCGCTCCTGGGCCGGTTGCGCGCCGTCGGCCAGACCGCCCTGAGCTGCTATCTCCTCTCCAGCGTGCTCTGCGTCACCGTCTTTTACGGCCACGGATTCGGCCTGTTCGGGCAAGCCGACCGCGTTGATCAGCTTCTCATCTTATTCGCCGTCTGGGCGGTCCTATTGGTGATTGCCCCGGCATGGCTTCGCCACTTCCACATGGGGCCGGTGGAGTGGCTGTGGCGGTGGGGCGTGAAAGGGGAGCGGCCGGCGCTGCGGCGGCAGCCAGCGCTAGCGTAACCGACCGCACGACGTCCTGTTCACTGGATTAGGCCGATGAATCGCCAGGAGGCGCAATGGACGAAATCAATACAGCAGTGGAGCGCAAGACGAACAAGGCGCGGCAGCGCCGCTGGGATGCGCTGGTCACTGGGCTGATCCTGGTCTGGCTCGGCGTGGTGGTGTTCGCGGACCTTGGCTGGTCAGCGGGCCTGGTGGGCGTAGGTGTGGTGGTGTTGCTGGAGCAGGCGCTGCACTGGCTCTGGAACGCGGGGTTTGATGGGTTTTACGTGGGTGCTGGTCCCATCGCAGCGGTTGCAGGCGCCGCCAGTATCGCCGGGGTCAACGTACCCGTACTGGCCATTGCGCTGATTGTTGCAGGGCTGTGGCTTGCCGGAGCCGCACTGACGCACAAGGCAAGACGTTGAAGAGCCGGTCTTCGATGAAGGGGGCAGGCCGCCAAGTCCGCGGGTTCGAATGCCACGGAAATATGGAGAGAGGGGCGGCCGCACCTGAAGCGTTGGGTGGAGTGGCAGGGTGGCGCAAGTGGGTTAGAACAGGGTGAAGCTGGTGGCCACGTAAGCAGCGTAGCCGGCCACCAGGAGCCCGCCCTCCGGGCGACTAATGCGATGCCCCGTATAGAGCACCAGCAGCAGGAGCAGGGCCGATGCCAGCATGACCCACTGGTCGAACAGCAGCATGCGCGGGCTGACGGGCAGCGGCTGCAGCAGTGCCGAGACACCCAGAATGCCAAGCAGGTTGAACAGGTTGCTGCCGAGGATATTGCCCACGGCCACATCGGCCTGGCGACGCAACGCGGCGAGCAGCGACACTGCGAACTCCGGCAGGGACGTGCCGACCGCCACCAGCGTGAGCCCGATCACGGCCTCAGACACTCCCAGGGATGCCGCCAGACCCATGGCGCCCCAGAGCAGGGCTTGTGAGCCCGTGATCAGAAGCGCCAGACCGGCAAGCAGTACCAGCCCGATGGTCAGCGGCCTGCCTGGCAGCAGCGTCATCTGCGCCCCTTCCTGTCGGTGAATGGCTCCCGCCGCCGATTGCGGCCGGCTCTCGGAGATGTACGCCCAGACGAGGTAGCCCGCCAGGGCGGCCAGCAGGATCGCCGCGTCCCAGCGCACCAGTGCGCTCCCCCAGACCAGCACCAGGAACAGGGCACTGGCGCCGACCACGGAAAGGCCGTCGCGCACCAGCGCCAGGCGGCTGATGGTGAGCGGGGTGATGATGGCGCACACGCCCAGGATCAGCAGGACGTTGCCGATATTGCTGCCCACCACGTTGCCCAGGGCGATGTCCGGCTGCTGATCCAGCGCCGCGCTGATGGAGACCACCAGCTCCGGCGCCGAGGTGCCGAAGCCGACGATCACCAGACCGGCGAGAAGCGGCGAGACGCCGAGACGCTTGCCCGCGGCGAGGGCGCCGCGTACCACCGCCTCGCCGCCGGCGGTGAGAGCGATGAGTCCGATGACGATGAGAAGCAGGTTCACGGGTTTTCCCTATTACACGAAGCGGCCGTCCGCCTCGCCGACATCAAAGGTCTCTACAGCCGGTGGTCCCGGAGCATCACGGTGGAGCGCCAGGCGGTCGACAACATGATGGCACCTATGACCGGAACGAAGAACGTGGCCACGGGCCGCGATCGACCCAGGCTGTGTGAAAACGCGGTCCCCGATACAATCGCTGGAGTACAAGGGGGGCTGAGCGATGACGCGTTTCGTACGGGGTGAGGCTCGCGGTCAGAGCACGCTGTTTCCGGAGTGCCTGGACGACTTCATTGCGGAGGACAACCCGGTCAGGGCCATTGAGGCGTTCGTCGAGACCCTCGACCTGCGTGGACTCGGCTTCGCCGGCGTCGATCCCAAGGAGACGGGGCGACCCGCCTATCACCCGGCGGCGTTGCTCAAGATCTACATCTACGGCTACCTCAATCGGATCCAGTCGAGCCGGCGCCTGGAGCGCGAGACACAGCGGAACGTGGAACTCATGTGGCTGACCGAGCGGCTCAGTCCGGACTTCAAGACCATCGCCGATTTTCGCAAAGACAATGGCAAGGCCATTCGCGGGGTGTGCCGGGAGTTCGTGGCGCTGTGCCGCCGCCTGGAGCTGTTCTCTGAGGCCATGGTTGTCATCGATGGCAGCAA
>SKYZ01000420.1 GCA_007127625.1 Aquisalimonas sp.
CCCAGGGGACCCTTGCCGACTACTTCGATCAGCTTCTCAGTTTCCGTCTGCACCAGGAGCCGCTCACCGCTTTCATCCACGAGACACCGTTCGAAGGTCTCGATGTCATGCCCGCCTCCCGCCAACTGGATGAACTCCAGGGCAAGCTGGAATCCCGCTACAAGATCTACAAGCTGCGGGAGGCCCTGGAGGAACTGGCCGAGAGCTACGACGCCATCTACATGGACACGCCACCGGCCCTCAACTTCTACACCCGCTCAGCGCTGATCGCCGCCGAACGTTGCCTGATTCCCTTCGACTGCGACGACTTCTCCCGTTACGCGCTGTACGACCTGCTGGAGGCGCTGATGGAGATCCGCGAGGATCACAATGGCGGGCTTGCCATCGAAGGCATCATCGTCAACCAGTACAACGCCCGGGCCAACGTGCTGCGCCACGCCGTCGAGGAACTGGAAGGTGAAGGGCACCCGGTTCTTCAGCCCTACATCGCCTCCTCCGTGAAGATCAAGGAATCCCACGAAAAGGCCGTGCCACTGATACACCTGGCGCCCCGCCACAAGGTCACGGCGCAATACCTGGAATTGTTCGAGACGCTGCAGAACCGCGGGTGATTCTGAGAGCTTTGGCAGCAAGCGCGTTCAAGAATACCGCCCCACCGGCCGATAACGTGAACGGGTCCGCAGTCGCGGTGATTGCTCGTTTCTCCGCCCCGACGGGCCCTCTATGCTTGGGCAAACATTCATCGGAGCCCGGAATTGGCTGTCCTGCTGCGCTGCCTGATCGTGCTGATCCCTGTTTTTATGCTGCTGCCGGTTGCGGGCCCGGCTGCCGCGGAGCCGCGCGCGGGCGCGGAGGTCCGCATTCTTGTGGATGTCTCCGCCAGCATGCTGCGTACGGATCCGGACAACCTGCGTCGCCCTGCCCTGCGCCTGACCTCCGAGCTGTTACCGGACGGTACGCGGGCCGGCGTCTGGGACTTCGCCGACGACGTCAACGCCATCGTGGATGTGGCGACGGTGGACCAGCAGTGGCGGGATAACACCCGGGGCGCCGCGCGCTGGATCCACTCCATGGGCCAGGGCACCGATATCGGTGCCGCCCTGGAGGCCGCCGCCGCGGACTGGTTCGCGGAGTCCGCATCCGACGATACGACCCCACGGCATCTGGTGCTGTTCACCGACGGCCGGGTCAACATCAGCAACAATGCCGAGGAGGATCAGGCGGAACGCGAGCGCATCATGGGTCCGCTCATCGACCGATTGCGTGAGCACGGCATCACCGTGCACGCCGTGGGCCTCTCCGAAGAGATCGATCCCGAACTCATGGAAGCGCTGTCCCGCCGCACCGGTGGTCGCATGGCCATCACCCGTCAGGCGGGCGAGCTGGAAAGACTGTTCCTGGGGCTGTTCGATCAGGTGGCCCAGCGCGACACCCTGCCCATGGAAGGAAACCGCTTCCAGGTGGATGACAGTGTCGCGGAGCTCACCGTGGTGGCATTCCACGACGGTGACTCCGAGGGCGTTCGCCTGCGCCATCCCGACGGCGACACCCTGGACGCGTCCATGGCGGGCGACAGTCTGCGCTGGCGCAGGGAACCTCATCACGACCTGATCACCATTGACGAGCCGGTCCCCGGCGAGTGGGAACTGCTGGGCGCGGAGGATCCGGACAACCGGGTCATGATCGTCACCGACCTGCGTCTGCACACCGACGACCTTCCCGCCTACAGCATCAGCGGCGAATCCTTTGCCGTCGGTGCCCACCTCACCGAGGGGGACGAGCCCATTACCCGGGACGGGTTTCTGGATCTGACCTGGTTCCGGCTGCTTGACGATACCGGGGAGGCCCGGACGCTGGAGCGCGACGGCGAGACGGCCCGGTTCGGCACCACGGTCACGCCGGAGGCCGGAGAGCGGGAATTCGTCCTGCGCGTGAGCAGTGACACCTTCCAGCGGGAGGCACGCCACCGGCTGGAGGTCTTCGACACCCCGCTGACCATGGAACGTGAGCCCCTGGAGGGCGACCCGGAGCTGCAGCGACGCCTGATATTTCGCCCCGTGTCGGACGCCATCGACCCGCGATCCCTGGAGGTGGAGCTCACTGTCACCTCCGAGCGTGGCAACGAACAACGCCTGCGGTTTCCGCTTAACGGCGATGCAGAACACTGGGACATCAGCCTGGACACCCTGGACCCGGCACAGTCCTTCCGGATCCAGGCAGATGCCGTCGGCAGCATGCCGGATGGCCGCACCTTCCGTGCCGCCATTGACAGATTCGAGAGTGCGGGCCGCGCCACCGACACGGATGACAGTGAGGACGAGGGACCCAACCTGGCCGTCCTCGCAACTCTGCTGGTGGTATTCAACCTCATCCTGTTCGCCGTGATCGGCCTGGTCTTCTACCTGCAGCAACAGCGCCGCACCACACCGCCGGCCCTGTCCGGCGACGGTGACGATGCCGACGACCTCCGGGAGAATGCATGAGCAGCACCGAACTCCTGATCATGATCATCCTGATCGAGCTGGTGATTATCGTTGGCCTCGTGCTGGGCACGGTGCTCATCCTGGCCGGACGGCGCAAACGGCGTGAGAAACGCGCCGCCGAGAACCTGGCGCAGCGGGTCCGCACCGAGGAGCCATCACGGGACAGCGAACTGCGCTCACTGCTGCAGGGGCGCTTCGGATACAGCGGCGAGGCCCTGGAGGAAAAGGTCCGCGAGATCATGCGCGCCGAGACGGCGTTCTATCGCCGCTTCCTTGATCTCTACCTCAACCGGGATCCGGACGCCGCCGAACAGCTTCAGGATTTTCTCGAGGACGTCATACGGCCGTACGCGAACATCGAACCGGCCAAGGTGGAGGCGGAATCGGAGGAGGCGGACGACGCCGACGGGGCGTCGCCCAGAGAAGGCGGCACACCGCCCACCAGGGAGGGCCGTGACATGTACGAGGAGATCCGCACCTACCGGGATACGCTGAACCTGGTGTTTGCCGAGTACACCGCCATGTTCGGCATCAACCAGGACCGCAACGCCCAGCTGTCGGCCAGGGAAATCAAGGAACGCATGGAGACCGGTCAGCTGGCCGGACCGGACGACGAGAGCAACTAATGTCCCGTCCCGGAAGTACGTGCAATTGATGAGGTCCCAGCGTCGCCAGCGAGGCGTCGCACCTCCTCACCGTAGCCTCACAACGCCTTCGTCGTAGGGCTCCTCGCAACCACGATGTATTGAGTGCTTCCCTACTCGATGTCGCTGACCACTCGGGCCGCCACCAGCCAGTGGGCCTCCTGCGCCTCCACCCGCACCACCTCGGCATCGATCTCCGCCGGCTCCAGCGTGGCCAGCCCGCCGGCGATGATCACGTGGATGCGCTCGCCTTCGTCCAGGGGAGTGGCACAGGTGAAGGACAGGCCGTTGCCGCTGAGATCGCGCAGACGAGCGGCGAGTTCGCTGCCGTCTGCGCGCCAGATGGTGATGTCGGTTTCGGCAGGAATTCGTTGAAACCTTCGATGGTCATCTGCCTTGGACGATGTGGACATGCCCCTCACAACCGCATGGGAAAATGTAGATCATAGCCCCGGCAAGCGACGTTTCCAGGTCGACCTCATCAAAGATCATCAAGATCCACTGCAATAACAACGAACTCTACTGGGTCGAGATCGGACCCTTCGCGTTCGAGGGTGCAGGCCAGTCTATCGCCGAAAGTCCCATCCGTGTCACCGTCTACCGTATAACCGTCAAGTTCACCGTCGAGCAGGCTAGTAGCCACGTCGTTGGTACATCCGGCAGTCGTATCCTGAACCTCGCTCAGG
>SKYZ01000370.1 GCA_007127625.1 Aquisalimonas sp.
CGTCGCTTCCGCGTCTACCGGTGGCAGCCGGACGAAGGGCAGAATCCGCGGCTGGATACCTTCGAGCTGGACATGGACGACTGCGGGCCGATGGTTCTCGACGCCCTGATCAAGATCAAGAACGAGGTGGATCCCAGCCTGACGTTCCGGCGCTCCTGCCGTGAGGGTATCTGCGGCTCCTGCGCCATGAACATCGACGGCACCAACACCCTGGCCTGTACCAAGGCGTGTGATGAGGTCGATGGCGATATCCGCGTCTATCCGCTGCCGCATATGCCGGTGGTCAAGGATCTGGTGCCTGACCTGACGCACTTCTACGCCCAGTACGCCTCGATCAAGCCGTGGATCCAGACCCAGACGCCGACGCCGCCGGATCGGGAGCGCCTCCAGAGCAAGGAGGACCGCGCCGAGCTGGATGGCCTGTACGAGTGCATCCTGTGCGCCTGCTGTACCACCTCCTGCCCGAGCTACTGGTGGAACGGTGACCGCTACCTCGGGCCCGCGGTGCTGTTGCAGGCCTACCGGTGGATTGCCGACAGCCGGGACGAGGCCACCGGCGAGCGTCTGGATGAGCTGGAAGACCCGTTCAAGCTCTATCGCTGCCACACCATCATGAACTGTGCGCAGACCTGCCCGAAGGGACTGAATCCGGCGAAGGCCATCGCCGAGATCAAGAAGCTGATGGTGGCACGGCGCTGAGCCGGGGAGATCCATGAGCGAGATGTCCCGACTGCGCTGGCGCTGCCGGCGGGGAATGCGCGAGCTGGATCTGCTGCTCGGGCATTTCCTCGCCAGTGGCTACGCCGCCCTGGACGACGACGGGCAGAAGCGCTTCGAGGAGCTGCTCGGCGAGCAGGATGACGTTCTGTTCGGCTGGTTCTACCAGGGAGAGGTACCGGCGGATGCGGCGATGGCACGGCTCGTGGAGCAGATCCGCGACGATTTCGGGCTTTCGCGTTAGGCGATCCCGGCTGCTGAGATACTGGGGCGCGTGCCTACTGACGTTGTGGGGCCTGGCCGTCGTTACTGCTCCGCTGGCCACGCTGACGGCAACCCTGGCGGCGGCCGTGCCGGTCTGGCTGCTCCGAGGGCGCACCGCCTGGTTTGCCCGACGGCTGGACGCACATCATCTCTGGGTGGACACCGGCAACGGCAGCGTCACGGTATTGGAGCAGAGTGGCCGGACCGGCCGCTGGACGCTGACGAACTGGTTGCGGCATCCATGGCTGGTGGTTCTTTACCTGGAGGCGGACGGCAACCGTGCCATGGTGGTTCTCGCGAGGGACAGCATGGAACGCCGGGGCCACCGCCGGCTGCGCTATCTGCTCGGCGTCAGCACCGTGGGAGCAGATTCGGTAGATATCTCCGGGTAGTCCAGTGTGTAATGGAGGCCGCGACTCTCCCGGCGGGCCTGCGCACAGCCAATGATGAGTTCCGCCACCATTGCCAGATTACGCAGCTCCAGGAGATCAGCGGTGACCCGGAAGTTGCCGTAATACTCGCGGATTTCTCCCTGCAGCAGTTCAATGCGGCGGCGTGCCCGCTGCAACCGTTTGTCCGTGCGCACGATCCCCACGTAATCCCACATGAAGCGTCGCAGCTCGTCCCAGTTATGACTGACCACCACGTGCTCATCCGAATCACTGACGCGGCTTTCGTCCCAGGCGGGCAGTTGCGCCACCGGCGGCGCGTCCGGCAGTGCAGCGGCGATGTCGTCCGCCGCGACGGTGCCGTAGACCAGGCACTCCAGCAAGGAATTGCTGGCCAGACGATTGGCGCCGTGCAGGCCCGTATACGAGACCTCGCCGATGGCATAGAGCCCCGGCAGGTCGGTCCGGCCGCTGTGGTCCACCATGACGCCACCGCAGGTGTAGTGGGCCGCCGGTACGACGGGAACCGGCTCGCGGGTCATGTCGAACCCGAACGCAAGGCAGCGCTCATGGATGGTGGGGAAGTGTTCCCGGATGAACGCCGCGTCGCGGTGGGAGATATCCAGGTACACGCAATCCACCCCGAGTCGTTTCATTTCGTGGTCGATGGCGCGGGCAACCACGTCCCGGGGCGCGAGCTCAGCGCGCTGGTCGAACCGGGGCATGAACCGGCTGCCGTCCGGCAGCAACAGTTGCGCACCCTCACCCCGGAGTGCCTCGCTCAACAGGAACGATTTGGCCTCCGGATGGAACAGGCAGGTGGGGTGGAACTGATTGAACTCCAGATTGGCGACCCGGCACCCGGCGCGCCAGGCCATGGCAATGCCGTCGCCGGTGGCCCCATCGGGGTTGCTGGTGTAGAGGTAGACCTTGCTGGCGCCGCCGGTGGCGAGGACCACGGTTCGGGCGCCCAGCGGCCTGACATCGCCACTGGCTGTGTCCAGCATGTACAGGCCCGCGCAGCGCTGCGGGGACTCGCCGAGACGGCTGGTGGTGACCAGATCCACGGCCATGGCGTGTTCGAAGACCTGAATGTTGCCCCGTCGCCGCACCATGCCTTCCAGGGTGGTTTCCACCGCGCGCCCGGTGGCATCCGCCGCGTGCACGATGCGGCGATGTGAGTGCCCACCCTCACGGTGCAGGTGGAGTTCCCCGGGGCCCTCCGCGGAAGACTCGCGGGAGAACGGGACGTCATTGCCAATCAGCCAGTGGATGCAGTCGGGGGCGCGGGAAGCGACGAAGCGGGCGGTTTCCGGATCCGACAGGCCGGCACCGGCATCCAGGGTGTCGGCGACATGGGCCTCGACGGAGTCCTGCTCGTCGAGAACGGCGCTTATGCCGCCCTGGGCGTAGAGACTTGAGCCCTCAGCGAGGGGGCCCTTGGACAGTACCGCCACGCGGCACGAGTCCGGCAGGCGCAGCGCCAGCGTCAGCCCGGCGGCACCGCTGCCGACAATGACCACGTCGAAGTCATCGGAGGTTGTCGCGTTCACGGGATCGCTCTGGATAAAGGTGGTCAGTGATCCGCCGGCAATTGCCGGCCGGTCTGCTTGCAGCGCAACAGGCCGATCGGCTACCCTCAGTGACCGTTATGGCCCGCCTGAATCCGGCCGTCGTCGAGCGCCGGGGCCGAGTCCGCCGACGACCGCGCAGGGCGGCCGGGCCGGCACTTATCTAAACACAATCCGCTGAAGTGCGCGAACTATCCATGCCGATCAATGTCTACCGCAATAACGCGGTGCGAGGGACCACCGCGAAGGGACGGGCTGAATGACCAATGCCAAGGTCGATCAACAGCTCGTCGAGCGTGTGCAGGCCGGCGACAAGAAAGCGTTTGATCTGCTTGTACAGAAGTACCAGTACAAGCTGGTGAAAATGATATCGCGCTATGTTGCGGACCCGAGCGAAGCCCAGGATGTGGCCCAGGAGACCTTCATCAAGGCCTACCGGGCGCTGCCGAACTTTCGCGGCGAGAGCAGCTTCTACACCTGGATTTACCGCATCGGTGCCAATACCGCCAAGAACTATCTGGTGGCGCAGGGTCGTCGGCCGCCGGGGAGTGACGTTGACGCGCAGGACGCCGAGCAGTACGCCGGCGACAGTCTGCTGCGTGAGACGGATACGCCGGAGGGTCTTGCACAGCGGGAAGAAATCGAGCGCACGGTGTTCGACGCCATCGAGGCACTTCCCGAGGACCTGCGCACGGCGATTACCCTGCGTGAACTGGACGGGTTGAGTTATGAAGAGATCGCACAAGCCATGGACTGCCCGGTCGGCACGGTGCGGTCGCGGATCTTCCGGGCGCGAGAAGCGATTGATAACCGGCTTAAACCGTTACTGGATAACAAATAACGGACAGGTGGGATGGCAATGACGAAACC
>SKYZ01000273.1 GCA_007127625.1 Aquisalimonas sp.
CCGTATCCACATGGTACCGACTGGCCAGGGCGGCGACGGTCTGGTCACGGACGTCATGGTAGTCCATGCGCCCGACCAGGTCGTGGAGCACGCCTTCCCGCAATGCGCCGTCGGAGACCTGCATGGCGGTGATGTCCAGGGCCCGGAACAGCCCCGTGAGAATCGCCACCCCGGCGGGGAACACGGGTCGCCGGTCGTCGTCGAGCCCCGGAAGATCGAGTGCGTCCACGCTCCGGGCGGCGGCGATGCGCTGGCCGAGGTCCATCAGCGCGTCCCGGGTAATGGACTCCTCGGCCTGGCCCGCTCCGGCCAGCACGCGATGCACGGCCTTCACCGTCCCCGAGGCACCCACCGCATGAGCGAAGGCCGGCGCCCTGAACCGGGCCACCACGGGCTCCAGCACGCGCTCCGCCTCCAGCGCGGCGTGTTCCACGGCGGATTCGCTGAGGCGGCCGTCGGCAAAGCAGCGGCGGCTCAGGTTGACGCAGCCCACCTCCAGGCTCTCCATGCGCAGCGGTTGCGCCCCCTCGCCGATGACCACCTCGGTGCTGCCACCGCCAATGTCCACCACCAGCCGCCGTCCACCCTCGTCGCCGAGACTCCGCGCCACGCCGAGGTAGATCAGGCGCGCTTCCTCCACACCGGAAACCACTTCCACAGGATGCCCAAGGGCGGCCTCGGACGCCGCCATGAAGGCGTCGGCATCGCCCATCTCCCGCAGGGTGTTGGTGCCAACCACCCGGACATGGCTGGACGACAGACCCTGCAGACGCTGGCCGAAACGCTCCAGCGCCTCCAGGGCGCGGCGTCGTACCGTATCGCTGAGGGCTCCCGTGTCATCCAGTCCCTCGCCGAGGCGGACCATGAGTTTCAGGCGATCCAGCACCTGCAGATCGCCGTGATGGCGCCGCGCCAAAACCATGTGAAAGCTGTTGGAACCAAGGTCCACCGCAGCCACCGTTGCGGTGGTCTCGCTTTGCACCTCGTTCATCCGGTCCGTCACCCCGCCGATACGGCCGGCGGCAGGAACGCTTCCAGGCGACCGGCACCGGGGTTCAGCGGACCGGGAAACGTCAGCACGGCCACGCCCGCCTTGCGGAACCGCGCCAGTCCCACCGGCTCCCCGGTCAGCGCCAGCCCCAGCAGGGCATTCATCTGCGGTTCGTGGCCCACCAGAACCGTGGTCTCCACCCCGGGCTCGCTCTGCAGCCACTGGTAGACCCCCCCGGGGGCGGCCTCCGGGGCCAGCCCCGGAAACTCGGTGCGCGCGCCGGGGTTGAGCGCGCCGGCCAGCAGGTCCGCCGTCTGACGGGCCCGCAGCAGGTCACTGCTCACCAGGCGGTCCACCGGGCTCAGCAGAGTCATGAGCCTCCCCGCCACCGCGGTGACCCGCTCCCGGCCGCGCCGGGTGAGCGCCCGGTCGGCGTCGGCCTGGCCCGGCGCCGGATCCTCGGCAATGCCGTGACGCACCAGTATCAGTTGTGGCATGCATCCGCCTCGCTGTGGGACCGTCGTTCGGCCCGAGTTTGCCACAGCACCGGGGCGAGGCCATGACATTGTCCGCGCCTCCCCGATGATGCGCTGCGGGAAAATCTCGGCGATTCCGCTTGAGTACGAGCGGTAACATGCGGATAATGCGCCCACCGTAGCCGGGGGCACCCCCGGCAGGAAGGATTGCTTGGTGTCTCCCGGGCCGCGCGCCCGCCTCCGAACGTTCCCGCATCCTGCCGCAGGTGTCCGGCGGCTGTTCCGATTCGCCGACCTGACGGACGACCAGACGTGATCGACAATCTTCGTAATATCGCCATCATCGCCCACGTGGACCATGGCAAGACCACTCTCGTGGACAAGCTGCTGCAGCAGTCCGGTACCCTGGACAGCCGCGCCGCGCCCACCGAGCGCATGATGGACTCCAATGATCTGGAGAAAGAGCGCGGCATCACCATCCTCTCCAAGAACACCGCCATCCGCTGGCACGACTACCGCATCAACATCGTCGACACCCCCGGCCACGCCGACTTCGGCGGCGAGGTGGAGCGGGTGATGTCCATGGTGGATTCGGTGCTGCTGCTGGTGGACGCCGTGGACGGCCCCATGCCGCAGACGCGTTTCGTCACCCAGAAGGCCCTGGAACAGGGGCTCAATCCCATCGTGGTGATCAACAAGATCGACCGCCCGGGCGCACGCCCGGACTGGGTGCTGGACCAGACCTTCGACCTGTTCGACCGTCTGGGCGCCAGCGACGAACAGCTCGACTTTCCGGTGATCTACGCCTCGGCCCTCAACGGCTACGCCAGCGAGGACTCCGAGCTCCGTGACGGCGACATGCAGCCGCTGTTCAAGGCCATTGCCGAGGGCGTCAAGGCCCCGGACGTGGACCCCGACGGCCCGCTGCAACTGCAGGTCTCGTCACTGGACTACAACTCCTACGTGGGCGTGGTGGGCATCGGCCGCATCAAGCGCGGCAAGCTGCGCACCAACACCCAGGTCACCGTCATTGACCGCCATGGCAAGAAGCGCAATGCCCGGGTGCTGCAGGTACTGAGCTACCTCGGCCTGGAGCGCACCGAGGTGCCCGAGGCCAGCGCCGGCGACATCATCGCCTTCACCGGCGTGGATGATCTGCACATCTCCGACACCCTGTGCGATCCCGCCAACGTCGAGGGGCTGCCGGCGCTCACCGTGGACGAACCCACCGTGAGCATGACCTTCGTGGTCAACAGTTCGCCCTTCGCCGGGCGCGAGGGCAAGTACATCACCTCGCGCCAGATTCGCGAACGCCTGGACCGGGAGCTGCTGCACAACGTGGCGCTGCGGGTCGACCCCACGGAGGACCCGGAGAAATTCCGCGTCTCCGGCCGCGGCGAGCTGCACCTGGGCGTGCTCATCGAGAACATGCGTCGCGAAGGCTACGAGCTCGGTGTCTCGCGCCCCGAGGTAATCGTGCGTGAAGTCGACGGTGTCCGGCAGGAGCCATACGAACAGCTCACCGTGGATGTCCCCGAGGACTGCCAGGGTGCGGTGATGGAAAAGCTCGGCGAGCGTGGCGGCGAGATGACCAACATGACCCCGGACGGCAAGGGCCGGGTGCGCATGGACTACACCATGCCGGCCCGTGGCCTGATCGGCTTCCGGACCGAGTTCCTTACGGCCACCTCCGGCGATGGCCTGATGTATCACGTGTTCGACCACTACGGGCCGTATCGCGGCCGGCAGCTCGGCCAGCGCGGCAACGGCGTGATGATCGCCAACGCCGCCGGCAAGGCGGTGGCCTATGCCCTGTTCACCCTGCAGAATCGCGGCAAGCTGTTCGTGGGCCATGGTGACGAGGTCTACGAGGGCATGGTCATCGGCATCCACGCCCGGGACAACGATCTGGTGGTCAACCCGATGAAGGCGAAGCAGCTCACCAACGTCCGCTCCGCCGGCAACGACGAGAACCTGGACCTGACCCCGCCCCTGCGGCTGACGCTGGAACAGGCGCTGGAGTTCATCGACGATGATGAGCTGGTGGAGGTGACGCCGAAGGCCATCCGCGTGCGCAAGAAGCTGCTCAAGGAACACGAGCGCAAGCGGGCCAGCCGGGCGGCGGTGAACGCGTAAGGACACGTCGCGCGGTTCGACGCGACGGTCTTGTCGCGGCTTGCGCCGCTCCTACGGTCGGCCTTAGTCGTTGGGCGGACCTTCAGGTCCGCCGATTCCGTTTCGATGAGCCGCCGTGGCTAGCGTGTCCTGGGATGGCGGACCTGAAGGTCCGCCCAACGGATTGGCTACGGTTCACCCTTCCCCCTCTACCCCCAGGTCTGCTGATGCTCACGGAGCTGCTGCCGGCGGGTTCGCCAGTCCGGCAGGATGCGGTCCATGTGGGCGTGGAAGCGGGAGCCGTGGTTGAACTCCAGTAGATGGCAGAGTTCGTGGACCACCACGTAGTCGATGCAGTCCAGTGGTGCGCGGATCAGCCACAGGTTGAGATTGACCCCGCCGTGGCTGGAGCAGCTGCCCCAGCGGCTGCGCATGGCGCGGATGCGCAGGGCCGGCATCTGTGCCACCGGCAGGCCCAGGGCCGGATACCAGTGTGCCAGGCGCTCCTCGAACAGCCCCCGGGCACGCTGCCGGTACCACTCCCGCAGGGCCTGCTCCACCGCCACCGGCTCGCCGGGCCTGGGCAGCCCCATGTGCAGCACGCCGTCCGCGATGCGGCAGTGGCGCCGCGCGCGGCAATACAGCCGCAGAGTGAGCGCCTCGCCCAGATAGGGGTGGACGGCGCCGTCCACATAGGTCGGCGGCGCCGGCGGTTCCGGCAATGCCTGCAGCGTATCCCGCAGCCATGCACGCCGCCCGGCGGCGAACGCCAGCGCCTGTTCCCGGGTGGTGCCATGGGGTACGCGGATCTCCACCCGCCCGTCCGGAAACACATACAGACCCAGGGTGCGGCGGCGCGTGTGCCGTACCCGCACCGGGATGGCGCTGTCGCCCACGCGAAGCTGGGCGTTGTGCTGATGTCCTGTCATCCCCGCGATCCAAACTCGAAACGGTAGAGGAGATCGATGGCGCTCTCCAGGCTGGTCACCGCCTCCAGGTAGAGATTGGTGGCAAGCTGGTAGCGCAGGGTGAGGGTGTTCACCGGTGTGAACACGCCGACGCCATAGCCCAGATACAGGTTGGGGTTGATGTAACCACCCACCACCACCTGGGTGTCATCGCCATCACCCTCGGTGTCGATGGTGAAATCCTGGATGCCGATCTCCTCGGCCAGGGCGGTGGCGTATCCGCTGCCTCCGGCCATTCCCAGCGCCAGCGCGGCACGACCCAGCATATTGTCGTCGCCACCCCCCTGCCCCGCCGGCCGACCCAGGATGATATAGGACAGCACATCCTCTTCGGCCATGGCCGGTTCGGAGAACAGGCTTACCCGCGGCTCTTCCGGGTTGCCCTCCAGGCGCAGGCCGGCGGTGACGTCATCGCGCTCAACGCGGCGTACAGCTTCCACATAGAGCTGCGGTCGATCCAGCGGCCCGGAGAACAGCAACTGGCCCTCCCGTATGCGAAGGCGCTGGCCGTAGGCACGGTACTCGCCGTCCATGATGCGAATCTCACCGAAGCCCTGGGGCTCATCACCGCCGCTCTGCTGCAGCCGAAGGTCCCCGGTCAGGCGCCCGGTGATACCGAACCCGGAGAGGTCAACCCGATTGCCGAGCACGATCTGGATATTCGTTTCGAGATTCAGCCCTTCGGGCGCCTCCGGCGGTGCAACCTCGGCCTCCTCTGTCTCGGCGGGCTCCGGTTGGTCGTCAATGATCACCACGTCACCGGAGACCTGAACTGCCGACTCGGGCAGCTGCACCAGCGTGATCTCGCCCCGGGGCACGCGTAATTCCCCGCCCAACTGCAGGGTGTTGTCGGCGAAGGTCACGTCGATGTCCGGGTTGACCCGCAGGTCCGCCAGGGGGTCATACACCACCTGCAATGCCGACCCGGACAGATTCACCGCTGCGCTCAGCTCGTCTGCCCAGTCAGCTTCGCCGCTGATCGATGCGGTACCGCCACCGCTGCGGAAGCCGCCGCTGAGAGTCGCGTTGTCACCCTCGACGCCCAGTTCCAGGCCGATTTCTGTCAGTTCCATGCCGATGGCCATCGGCTCCACACGGCCGTCCGTCAGGGAGACGGTCCCGTGGTAGCGGGGGTCCATGACCTCGCCCGCCAGCCGCCCCTGGGCGCTGACGGTGCCCCGCAGGGTGCGCAGCTCCGGGAAGAAGGGCTCGATGACGCCGAGTTCAATGGCGCGGACGTCCACTTCGCCGTCCAGGGGGCCGAAGGGCTGATCACCGCCGACCACCGCTGCATTGGCACTGAGATCCACCGTGCCGAGGTCCTCGGAGCGCAGGGAAATGGCCGTGCGCAGGCGGTCTTCGTCCAGGTCCAGTCGCACACCCAGGCGCTCGTAGTCGAGAACCAGATCCACCTGCTCGTCGTCCATGTCACCCTCGGGATCGATGATGCGGATCTGACCGTCGTCAATCCGGGCATCCAGCGCCACCACCGGCAACGGGGTTTCGCCCCAGCGGGCGTCAACTTCGGCACCAATGCGCCCGTCGAGCTCCACGGCCTGCGGCAGCCACGGGGCGAGCAGGGCCAGATCGAAGCCCTCCAGGGCCACCGAGGCCTCGCCGCTGGCGCCGGCCAGGATCGGCTCCCTGGCGCACAGGCTTGCACCGTCGTGCCGCCAGCAGTGCGGGTCAATCCTCGCCTGCTGGGCGTCCATGTCGAAGCGCACCGGGGTCGACGAATCCAGTTCCCAGCGCTGCTCGGCGGCGGTGATCTCCGCCCGCTCCAGGGCGCCGTCCCAGTCCAGCGCTTCGCTCAGGGCACCGGCGACCGCCACGGATGCAGCAGCACGCCGGGCGTCCACATCCAGGGTGAGGCTGTGGTCGCTGCGATCCCCTTCTACCAGGAGATCGGCACTGTCAATGGTCTCGGCCTCCAGTTCGACACCACGCACCGCCAGGCGCAGCCGGCTGGCCTCTTCGCCCAGGCCGGCCACCTCGGTATCCAGGTCCACGCTATCCACGCTGACCAGCTCGCCGTAACTGAGCTGGGCCGCCTCCATGGCGGCGATGACATCCGGTGCCGTCAGCGGCCCGCGGGCGGCGAAATCGCCGCGAATACTCCCGGCGGCATCGGGCAGAAACGCGCCGAGGTCGGCAACGTCGAGATTGCCCTCCACATCCAGGGTCTCGGTCCCTACCCGTCCGGCCAGGGTCACCAGGCTTTCACCGGTGCGCAGCCGGATGTCCCGCAGGTTCCAGTCACCCCCCGCGGGCCTGTGCACCGTCCCCGAGAGCACCAGCTCGTGCCCCTCCACGGCCGCCTGGATCCTGTCGATCTCCACATCCAGCGCCAGATCGTCCTGGGCCAGGCGGCCCCGGGTCCGCAGTGCACCACTGACCGACTCGGGCGCCTGTTCCGCGATCCTGTTCGCCGCCAGGCCCTCCATCTCCACGCTGGCGTCCCATTCCACATCGGGATGCCAGGCGGCCGTGCCGGTCACCTCCAGCCAGCCGTCCAGGAGCTCACCGCGGAGTCGTTCCAGTTGCGCGCTTCGCAGATCCCCGGTGGCATCAACCTGCCAGCGCCCCTCGGGAATGTCCGCGCCATCCACGGTGGCCCCCAGATTCAGGCGATAGTCGGTGAGATCGCCCTCAAGGCTGAGCCGGCCGTCGCGGGCAGCCACCAGTTCCCGGGTATCCAGCGGCCAGCCCAGGGCGTCCCACTGCCCCTGGATACGCACGGGCATGTGGTCCTGCCCCGGTGCCACGGCGCCTTCCAGCGCCACGTTCGCCAGGCCCTGCACCTGCAATTGAAACTCCAGATCCCCGATGCTGTTCCACAGCGAGGCCTCCAGGGCCAGGTCGCCGACTTCCGGCACGTCGCGGGCCTCGACCTGGAGTTCCAGGTCCACGGGCCAGTCATCGCGCATGGTCAGGCTGCCGTCGGCCCGCAGCTCGCCCTGGGGATGCACCACCTCCAGGTGTCGCAGGCGGGCACGGCTGTCGCGCAGTTCGCCCGCGACACTGAGCCGGTCCAGGGCCACGAGTTCGTGCTCCTGCCCCTGGACCACTCGCAGATCGTGCAGGCGGAAATCGTCGACGACGATGTTCAGCGGCAGCGCGACTTCAGGCAGTTCCAGGGCATCCCAGCCCGTTTCCAGGAACCCGGGGCCGGCGTCCTCCGCCGCCACCGGCTCGGCATCATCACCCTCCGGCAGGTCCACCAGGATGGATTCCCAGTTGAAACGGTCCAGGGTCAGCGTCCGCCCCTTCAGTGCGCCGCTCATCCGCAGATCGCTCCAGCGCGCGCGGTGTCCGTCCACGGTGACGTCCACCTGCTGGGCCCGGACCTGCGGGAAGGCGATGTCCACCGGCAGCGGGAAGGGATCCCCGCCGTCCGCCGCCTCCGGCTCGCCGTCATCGTCGGCGGCGGGCATGGCGGCGGTATCCACCGAGGCGTTGACGCCCCGAACCAGGGCCGCATTCAGACAAACCCGCGCCCGGAGGAGGCAGAGGTGGTTCCAGCGCAGCTCCGCCTCCTCCACCGTGACCGCGACGCCCTCGTCCCGCCAGTTCACCGCCCGGACGTCCAGGCCGTTCCAGAGGCTGCCGCCGGTAATCTCCAGATCCAGGCGCTCTTCCTCGGCCATGGCCCGCTCGGCAAGCCACTGGGCGCCGCTGGTGGTGAACACCAGCCACAGCACCACCGCCGCGAGGGTGATCAGGACCACGTAGATCAGGCGCGACAGGCTGTTGACCAGCACCCGGAGACCACGACCCAATCGTGCGAGCCAGCGCCAGAGCACGTTCATATCTCCGGCCCCATGGAAAAGTGGATCCGGAACGGCGTATCCGGTTCGCTGACGCCCCAGGCCAGATCCAGCCGGATCGGCCCCACCGGGGACGACCAGCGCACGCCCACCCCGGCGCCCTCGCGAAAGCCCTCATTCAGATCGCTGAAGGCGTTACCGACATCATAGAAGGTCGCCAGCGTCCAGCGCTCGAAGATGCGGTAGCCGTACTCCGCACTGCCCACCAGCAGGTAGCGGCCACCAATCAGATCACCGTCCTCGTTGCGCGGCGCCAGGGACTGATAGCGGAAGCCGCGCACGCTCTGGTCACCACCGGTGAAAAACCGCAGTGACGGCGGCGTACGACTGAAGTCCTCCGTGACCACGGCGCCGGCGTCGGCCCGGGCGACCACCCGATGGCGTCCGTAGGTGCGCAGCCACTTGGTGCCCAGCCGGAAGCGGGAGAGCTGGATGTCGGAGCCGAGTTCCGGATGGGTGGCTTCCACCGAGGCGAACTGGCGATCCCCCCAGTTCGGGTCCATGCCGCCGCGGCTGCGGGTCCGCGTCAGACTCATGCCCGGAAGGGTCAGGGTACTCTCGCCGCGCTCTCCGGCCTGGGTGAACTTCTCCCGCTCCCAGCGCAGGAACAGTGTCTGCGTCCAGCCGCGGGTGAGCACCCGCTGCCGCTGGATCGCCGCCGTCACTTTCTGGGACTCGGTATCCTCGATTTCCTCGCGCTGCATGCCGCCCTGGAACTGCAGCCGATGGTCCAGGGGCGGTGTCAGCGGGATGGTATAGGTGCTACTCAGGGACTGACGCACCTCCGAGATCTCGGACTCCGCCGACAGGCTGTGCCCGTCGGCATTGACCCAGGGTTTGCGCCAGTTCAGGCGCACGCGCGGGCCGACGTCGGTGGCGTAGCCCACCCCGACACCGACGCGGTTGGGCCGATTCATGCGGACATTGGCCTCCACCGGCACGCGACGATCCTCGCCAGCCCGGTCCTGGTGCGTTCGCACACGCACGTCCCGGAAGTAATCGCTGTTGAGCAGATTCCTGTTCAGCGCGGCGATGCCGTCCGAGTGGTAAGGCTCATCCGGTTCGAAGGGCACCAGCCGCCGGCGCAGATCCTCCGACAGGGTCTCATCCGTGTAGTCCACATCGCCGAAACGGTAGCGCTCCCCGGAGTTGTAGTGGAGGACGATCTCCGCCTCCTGGTCACGCAAGCTGACATTGATGCGGGTGGTCTCGAAGGCACCGTCGAAATAGCCGCGGGTCAGGGCCAGGTTGCGAATGGCGCGTTTGCTGGACTCGTAGCGTCCGTGGTGAAGCCGGTCGCCTTCCTGCAGCGGCATGCGCTCGCGGAGGGACTGGAACGCGCTGTCATCCGCCGCCTCGCCGCGGAACTGGACATCCACCCGGGCGATCCGGATGGCCGGCCCCGGCTCCACGTGGATGATGATGGTGTGCCGATCGTCCTCCCGACGGCGCTCCACACGGATCTCCGGCTCGTAGTGGCCCAGGGCCTGCAGCGCCTCGGTGGCGCGCTGGTTCACCCGCCCGGCGAACCGGCGCACCACCAGCGGATCGCTGCTCGGCGGCTCGCCCACGTGATTGCGGATGTTGTCGGCCAGCTCCCCGTCGACACCCTGGATCTCGATGGTCACGTTCGCCATGGCGGACACGCTGACGAACAGAAGCACCAGCCCGCAGGCCACCACCAGCGCGGCGCGGACAGGGTTACGACAGTGGAAGCTCGGCAGCGGCATCGGCACGACCCCGCCTAGAGCTGCAGCGGCGGTTCATCGAGGAGAGCCGCCTGCTCGCGCAGGGCCAGTATCTGCTCCTCCCAGTAGCGTTCCCCGCCGAACCACGGGAACGCCGGAGGGAATGCGGGATCGTTCCAGCGCAGGGCAAGCCAGTAGGAAAAGCGCATCATGCGCAGCGTCCGCAGGGCTTCCACCAGATGCAGCTGCCGCGGGTCGAAGTCGGAGAAATCCTCGTAGCCCTCCAGAAGCTCGTCCAGTTGCCGGGTCATCTCGGCCCGGTCGCCTGAAAGCAGCATCCAAAGGTCCTGTATCGCTGGGCCGTTCAGGGCATCGTCCAGATCAACGAAGTGCGGGCCATCGTCGGTCCAGAGGATGTTGCCCGGATGGCAGTCCCCGTGCAGACGGATGGTCGCGACATCGCCGGCCCGCTGGAAGCAGGCCTCCACCCGGGCCAGGACATCCTCGGCGACACCGGCGTAAACGCTCTCCAGCGCCGATGGCACCAGGCCGTTGTCCAGCACGTAGCGCAGCGCGACACGGCCGAAGGCCTCCGGCGTCAATGTCGGCCGCGCCGAGAACGCACGCATGCCGCCCACCAGGTGAAGCCTGCCCAGGTAACGCCCCAGCCACAGGCGCGCCTCCGGGCAGTCCAGATCCGGCAGACGCCCGCCCTGCCGCGGGAACAGCGTGAACCGGTGGCCCTGGTAGTGGTGCAGGGTCTCGCCATCAAAGGACAGCGGCGCCACCACGGGAATGTCCCGCTCCTGCAGTTCCACCGTGAAGGCGTGCTCTTCAAAAATGGCAGCGTCGCTCCACCGGCCCGGTCGGTAGAACTTGCCGATCACCGGCGTCTGGTCCTCGAGCCCGATCTGGTAGACCCGGTTCTCATAGCTGTTGAGCTGGAGCAGGCGTCCGTCGCAGTTCAGGCCCAGGGATTCCACGGCATCCAGGACCACTGCGGGCCCGAGATCTGCATAGGGCGTTTCACTGACGGGCTGCTCCATGAGGACTATCCGCTCCAGGGTTACCGATCACAGGTACCAGCGCCGGCGCACGGGCCGGCTTTTCAGTCAGACACGAAAGGTCCGGTGGAGTGCCATTACTAACCTTTCAGGAGGTCTTGCCAGGTCAGCAAAACGACTGCGCCAGCTCGCGGGCGCGTCGCCAGTCCGGGTGCGTCTGCAGCGCTGCCAGGTCCGGCGCCTGGGGCGTGCCGCCCTGCAGTCGTCGCAACCGCTCCGCCGTGGTCGCCGGAACCTCCGCACCGAGGGCGTCCAGCACCTTGCCGATGCCGTCGAGCTCATTGCACAGCATGACCAGATCACAGCCGGCATCCACGGCGGCTTCCGCACGCGCTACCAGATCGCCGACACTGGCGGCGGCTTCCATGCCGAGGTCATCCCCGACGACCACACCCTGGAAATTCATCTCCTCCCGCAGGGTGCGGTGGATCCAGGTCGACGAGAACGTGGCAGGCTGGTTGTCCAACTGCGGATAGACGACATGCGCCGTCATGATCGCGGTCAGGGCGTCCTCGTCGATGAGCCGTTCGAACACGGCCATGTCCGCACCGCGCAGTTCCAGCACCGGGCGATCGTCCACTGGCAGATCAGTGTGGGAGTCGGCGGTGACGGCGCCGTGGCCGGGAAAATGCTTGCCGCAGCTCGCCATGCCGGCAGCGTGCATGCCCCTGCACCAGGCGGCTCCCAGCGCGGCCACCGCGTCCGGGTCACCGTGGAACGCCCGGTCACCGATGACGGCGCTGATGCCGCGGTCCAGATCCAGTACCGGGGCGAAGCTGAGGTCGATGCCGGCGCTGCGCAGTTCCGCCGCCATCAGCCAGCCGAGCTGCTCGGCACCGGCTTCGGCGGCTGCCGAGTCCCGGTCGTGCCAGTCACCAAGACGCCGCAGCGGTGGCAGCACGGTGCATGGTGCGCCGATGCGCTGCACCCGACCGCCCTCCTGATCCACGGCAACCAGGCCCGGAGTACTCAGGCCGCGCACCTCCCCCACCAGAGCCCGGAGCTGCTCCCACTCGGCGATGTTGCGCTGAAACAGGATGGCCCCGGCGACCCGGGGATGCTGCAGCAGCTCTCGTTCCTCCTCGGTGAGCTCGGGGCCCTGCAGGCCGATCATCAGACCGCCCGGTGTCATGATGTCCTCCAGTCCGGGTAGAGCCCGCTGTCCGGCGCCGGTGGCGCCGTGGCAGAGTCCCCAAGCCACACCGGCGTACCCGCCGGCGCCCGGCGGAACAGCTCCAGTACGTCGCTGTTGCGCATGCGAATACAGCCTCGCGAACCGGGCTGCCCGAGGGTGACGGACTCCGGGCAGCCGTGAAAATAGATGTAGCGGCGCATGGTATCCACCGGGCCGAACCGGTTCCGGCCCGGTTCCCGGCCGCAGAGCCAGAGGATGCGGGTGAGAATCCAGTCGCGACCGGGCTGGGCCGCCATGAGCTCCGGCGAGCAGATCTCGCCGGTCCAGCGTCGGCCACGGAACACCGCCCCTTCCGGAGCACCGTCGCCGATACGGGCACGGATCACGTGCCAGCCCCGGGGGGTGCAGAAGGACCCGTCGCGCTCCCCGGGCCCGTTGGCCGCGGTGGACGCAGGATAAACGTGTGCCGCCTCGCCCTCCAGCAGTTCCACCTGCTGGCGGTCCAGCAGCACGCGAATCCAGGGCGCTGCCGGCGCGATCACGCCCACTCCCTGTACGGATGCTTCACCAGGCAGACGTTGTAGTAGCGAGGATCGTCCGACACCTCCTCGCCCAGCCATGCCGGCCGCTGGAAGCGTTCCTCCACAGACTCCAGCTCCAGCTCCGCGACCACCAGCCCGGCATTGTCGCCGAAGAATTCGTCGATCTCCCAGAGGTGTCCGTGGTGATGGAGGTAGTGGCGAGTCTTCTCGATCAGGGGTGTCTCGCAGAGGTTGTCGAGCATCTCGCGGGCATCGACGGTGGGAATGGGGTATTCGTATTCCTGTCGGGAAATGCCGAGGGTCGCGCTCTTGATATTGAGCCAGGCGTGGTCATCGCTGAGGCGCACCCGCAGTGACGCCTTTTCCGTGCCGCCGAAGTAGCCCTGGCGGATCACCTGGGTTCTCTCGACCTGATCCCGCCAGCTCGCGTCCGTGACCAGAAACTTGCGCTCGATCTCCGCGGCCACTGCCCCCTCCACCAGAGCCAAAAGGTGCATGGTAACGTACTCACCAGTCAGGTCGCATATTCAGAAATCGGGGAGCGCTCCATGACCACGGCCACAGAGCTGCAGGACCTGCTGCACAATCAGATTCCGCTGAGCGCCGCCATGGGCCTCACCGTCCGCGCCCTGAACGGGCGCAGTCTGACGCTGAGCGCCCCGCTGGCGGCCAACCACAATCACGCAGGCACCATGTTTGCCGGCAGTCAGCACGCCCTTGCCAGCCTGGCCGGCTGGGGCCTGCTCCGCGCCTGGGCGGACAATAACCACTGGTCCGCCGAGTTGGTGCTGGCCCACGCGGACATCCGCTATCTGCGCCCGGCCGCCGGCGA
>SKYZ01000256.1 GCA_007127625.1 Aquisalimonas sp.
CCAGGGCGTCGCGCCAGGCGGCGGTGCATGAAGGCACATGCATGGGGATGCCGTGGCCGCGGATGGCGAACAGCAGTTCCGTCCATCGCCGCCACACCATGCGCCCTGCACGGTGGTCCGGCAGATCCTCAAGCAGCCCCAGGGCAGCCTCGGCAAGGCCATCCACGGCGCGGGTCGCCAGTAGTTCGGCAACCACTTGCAATAGTACGGCGGCGTCGGCGGCATTGTCGGGCCGTCCTTGGTTGATGAAGGCCGCACTGATGGGCGGTGGCCCGCGATCCTCCGCCGGCACGTGCACCCAAGTGCTGGTGCGCGCCAGCAGCACCCGGCGGGTGCTGCGCTGGCCATTCAGTTGCAGCGGGCGGTCCGGGTCGATACTGCGGCTGCGGGCGTAGTTGTAGAGGGCGCGGTCCACAGCGTCGTCCCGGGCAGCCCGGCAGCCCAGACTGAAGGCGGCCGGCTGGTAGACCCCCGGGTCCGAGGCGCGGAAAAGAAACAGCAGACGCTCCAGGTCCTGCTCATCGAGTGTTTCCCGGGCGTCGATCTGTTCCAGTTCATCCAGCAGAGAGGGGCGGGCCGACTGATGCGCAGCGTCTGTCGTTGCCATTATTGTCCATTCTTGTTGTGCCCGGACCGGATGCAGCAACCCGATCCCTTCAGGGTCATGCTGCGGGCAAAGGTATCAGCTTCACCGGCGCATGCCCATGAAGTACATCGCAGGCGAGGGCAACGACGGTCAGCCGTGGCCATGAGCGGATTCAAAGCGTTCCCACAGGGCCGCGAGAACCGGCGCCGCACGATCCGGCAATCGGTAGTCGACCACGGAGGAGACCTCAGTCTCGCTCGGGTTGATTTCCACCGTGGTGGCGCCCTGGCGGCCTGCGGCAAGCAGTGGCTCGGTGATGTACGGGAACACCCCGGTGGTACCGATGCTGAAGACGATGTCGAACCCCTCGAGGCTCGCCTCGGTCAGGCGGTCCAGGGCGGCAAAGGGCAGCATCTCGCCGAACAGGACCACGTCCGGACGCAGCAGGCCGGCGCAGCGTATACAACGCGGCGGCACAGTGAGTCCGGAGAAGTCGTCCACGTCCTTGATACGGCCGCACTCCGTGCAGAGCAGTCGGTGGACGTTGCCGTGAATCTCGATCACGTTGCGGCTGCCCGCTTGATGGTGGAAGCCGTCCACGTTCTGGGTGAGCACGCAGCCGTATTCGAGGCGCTCCTCCAGAGCAGCCAGCACCTCGTGCCCGCGATTGCAGCAGGCGCCGCGGGTTGCGGACTCGATGCGTGCGATGTGTTTCCAGGTCAGTTCCGGGTTGCGCTGGAACATGTCGCCGGAGAGGGCGACCTCGAAGGGAATGCCTTCCTCGGTGACCCCGTCATCGTAGATCCCGCCCACGCCGCGGTAGGTGGGCAGACCCGAGTCGGCGGACAGTCCCGCACCGGTAATGAACAGGGCGCGGCGCGCTGTGGCCAGTTGCCGGGCCACCGCGTCCAGGGTCGCCAGCATGTCCGGATCATTCGCTGTCATGGTGCATCCATCCTGTCAGGGCTCAACCCATTGATACGTCGGGGCAATGTGCCCGAGTCAGGATAGCGGGTGACATCCCCTACGGGCCAGCATCGTCGAACAGGTCCCGTTGCCCGCCGCGGTGGGGCGGGCGGAACCGGTTCGGATCGAGTTGTGGATGACTGCGCCGGTCCAGTCCGTGTCGCCGCAGAGCCGCCCGAAAGCGCTGCTCCAGGAGGTCGGCCCAGGGCCCTCTGCCACGCATGCGGCTACCGAAACAGGGATCGTTCTCGCGGCCGTCCCGAGCCTGGCGCAGGAGGCTCATCACGTGCTCTGCCCGCTCGGGGTAACGCTCCCGGAGCCATTGCCGGAACAGGGGACGCACCTCCCAGGGCAGGCGCAGCAGCACGTAGCCCGCCTCGCTGACCCCTGCCTCTGCCGCCGCGGCGATCAGATCCTCGAGTTCGTGGTCGGTGAGGGCGGGAATCACCGGGGCGATCAGGGTGCCGACGGGGACGCCGTGTTCACGCAGCTCCTGGATGACCTGCAGGCGCCGCGCCGGCGATGCGGCCCGGGGTTCCAGCGCGCGCTTCAGGCCCGCATTCAGGGATGTCAGGCTGACCATGACAGACACCAGGTGATGCCCTGCCATCTCCGCGAGCAGGTCCAGGTCGCGGAGAATGCCCGCACCCTTGGTGATGATGCTCACCGGGTGGTGGCAGTCGCGGAGCACCTCCAGCACTTCACGGGTCACGCCCCAGTGGCGCTCCACCGGCTGGTAGGGATCGGTGTTGGTGCCGAGAACGATGGGGCTGCAGCGGTACCCGGGCTTCGCCAGCTCGGCACGCAGGCGCTCGGCGGCGTTGGTCTTGGCGATCAGGCGGGTTTCGAAGTCGATGCCCGGCGACAGATCCAGGTAGGCGTGGCTGGGTCGCGCAAAGCAGTAAATGCATCCATGCTCGCATCCCCTGTAGGGATTCACGGACTGGGCAAACGGTACGTCCGGGGACTGGTTCCGGGTGATGATGCTGCGTGCCGTCTCGGGCCGGCACTGCGTCTGCGGCGCCGATGTTTCGGCTTCAGGCAGTTCGGGCCAGCCGTCGTCGGAGGGCTCGGTGGTTTGCCGTGCAAAACGTCCGGGGATGTCCTGATCGGTACCGCGACCCTTGAGCATGTGGTGCCCTCCCTACCAGTGGGTGATTATGGCAGAGAGGTGTATATAATAACAGTATCTCGGTGGTCGGGGGCGGGGGGGTGTCGGTTGGACCTTCAGGTCCCCCGATCCGGCTTCGATGAGCCGCCTTGGCTTGCATGTCTTTGGAAGGTGGACCTGAAGGTCCACCCTACGGCTACGTTTGCCCGGTTCATCAAGATGCACCCTAGGGTTTGCTGTACAAAAAACCAGTTATAATGTTGGCGGATTCACGTTGGCAACGAGGATTCGACGGGAGCGGGCGATGTATTCGGGGCGACTTGCGGAGCCCCGGAGTGGAGGCCGTCCGGCCCCGAAGGGGTGGCCGCAGGGATGCGGCCACCGGCGCCCAGCGCAGGGATGCGCTGTAAGCCGGCCAGGCCGGAACGGAGGGAACAGGCGGAGCTCGGAGCCCCAGCAATGATCCCCCACCCGAACCATAACCCCTCCGAAAGACTCCAATGCAAACGAGCCTCGAACCAACTCAGAGTGCGTCATATATCCCTGGATACATCGCGAAACTGGAATCCGTTATACTTACGGGTTTGCAGGCAAACTGAACACTGAAAGGCCGCGGCCGGGTGAGGATATGGCAGGTAGAACCCTCTACGAGAAGCTCTGGGATGACCACGTCGTTCGTGACAACGAAGACGGCACCTCGCTTCTGTATATCGACCGACAGCTGGTGCACGAAGTGACCTCGCCACAGGCATTCGAAGGGCTGCGCCTGGCCGGCCGGCAGCCCTGGCGGGTGGACGCCAACCTGGCGGTGACCGACCACAATGTGCCCACCACCGACCGCAGCAAGGGTATCGCCGACCCCGTGTCCAAGCTGCAGGTGGACACCCTGGACGACAACTGCCGCACCTACGGCATCGTCCAGTTCGGCATGAACGACCCGCGCCAGGGCATCGTCCACGTCATTGGCCCCGAGCAGGGCGCCACCCTGCCCGGCATGACCATCGTCTGCGGCGACTCCCACACCTCCACCCAGGGTGCCATGGGCGCCATGGCCTTCGGCATCGGCACCTCCGAAGTCGAGCACGTGCTGGCCACCCAGACCCTGGTGCAGAAGAAGAGCAACACCATGTTCATCGA
>SKYZ01000432.1 GCA_007127625.1 Aquisalimonas sp.
ATGATCGGCGTGGAGGTGTCACCGGGCCAGGACGAGCGCATCATGGAACTGCTTGGCCTGGAGACGGGTGATATCGTCACCGCCATCGACGGCAACGCGCTGGACACCCCCGGCCGGGCATTTCAGGCGATGCAGGGGCTGGACGGCGGCTCCGTCGAACTGCGGGTGATGCGCGACGGCTCGGAACAGAACATGCAGATCGATTTCAACTGACAGGGAAGCGCCCATGACAACCGGCTCGATCCCCCGAACACCCCTGCCGGCGCAGCTGCTGGTTGCACTGATGCTGCTGTTCTGGTTACCCGCGGCCGCTGCCGACGACGCCGTGGAAGTGGACAACGACGACCGCGTGACCCTGAACCTGCAGGAAGCCGACATCACCGCCCTGATCAACACGGTGGCCGACGTCACCGGGCGGAACTTCATCATCGACCCGCGGGTGCGCGGCACGGTGACGGTGGTCACCACGCGCCCCATGGACGAGGACGAACTCTACCGGGTGTTCCTGTCCATCCTCGAGGTCCACGGCTTTGCCACCATCCCCACCGGGGACATCATCAAGATCGTGCCCGACGCCAACGCCAAACAGCTCGGCACCGCCGGGGAGCCGGAGGCGCCGGGGGACATTGTCACCACCGTCATTCCCGTGGAGAACGTCCCGGTGGCGCAGCTGGTACCGATCCTGCGCCCCCTGGTGCCACAGAACGGCCACCTGGCGGCCTACCCGCCCACCAACGTACTGATTATCTCCGACCGCGCCGGCAACCTCGACCGCATCACCCGTCTGGTGGAACGGGTGGACCAGGCCGGGGACGAGGACGTGGACATCGTGCCGGTGGAGAATGCCTCCGTGGGCGAGATCGCGCGCATCCTGCGCAGCCTGCAGCGCACCGAGGGCGAAGGCGTCCCCGGGCAGCGGCTCCAGATCGCCGTGGACGAGCGCACCAGCAGTATCCTGCTCTCCGGGGCCAGCGGCCAGCGGGAGCGCATGCGCCGGCTGATCGAGGAGCTGGACGAACCGGATGAGGACGAGGGCGACACCCATGTGATCTACCTGCGCTATGCGCGTGCGGAGGATCTCGTGGAGACGCTCACGGGCGTCAGCGAAAATATCCAGGAACGCCGCGAAGCCCAGGAGGGCGCTGACACGCCCGCCGTGAGCATCCAGGCCGACGAGGCCACCAACGCCCTGGTGATCACCGCCCAGCCCCACATCGTGCAGTCCCTCCAGAGCGTCATCGAGCGCCTGGACATCCGGCGTGCGCAGATCATGGTGGAGGCGGCCATCGCCGAGATCTCCACCGAGCGCGGCGCCGAGCGCGGCGTGCAGTGGTTCGTCTCCGGCGACGAAGACGGCGCCGCGGCACTGACCCGCTTCGGCGACGTGGGCACCCCCATCGAGAGCCTGCTCACCCTCGGCACCGAAGCTCCCCGGGTGGATGACGGCGTCAGCGCCGTCTTCGGTGACCTGGACAGCCGCGTGCAGTTCGGCGCCTTCGTCCGCGCCCTGGCCCAGGATCGCAACACCAACATCCTGTCGACGCCGTCGCTGGTGACCATGGACAACCAGGAAGCGGAGATCCGCGTGGCCGAGAACCGCCCCTTCATCACCGGGCAGTTCAGCCAGGAGGGGCGCACGGTACAGAACCCGTTCCAGACCATCGACCGCGAGGATGTGGGCATCATTCTCAAGATCACGCCACAGATCAACGAGGGTGACGCCATCCGGCTGGACATCGAACAGGAGGCCTCCAACGTCATCGGCCAGACCTCCGAGGCCGGTCCCATCACCAACCGCCGCACCATCCAGACCAGCGTGCTGGCGGATGACGGCCAGGTGATCGCCCTGGGCGGGCTCATGGACGACGACGTCCAGGAGGAGGAGCAGCGCGTGCCCGGCCTGGGCTCCATTCCGCTGCTGGGCGAGTTGTTCCGCTACCGCTCCAGCACCGAGACCAAGCGCAACCTGATGGTGTTCATGCAGCCGAACATCATCCGCGACAAGTCCACCGCCGAAGGGCTGACCGGCCGCAAGTACAGCTACATACGTGCGCGGCAGATCCAGCAGCGCGACCAGCAAACCAGCCTGCTGCGGGACGTGGAGTCCCCTACGCTGCCCCGCCGGGATCGCCCCGAACTGCCAACCCCGTTCAGTGACTGACATCATGGATGCGCGCACCGACAGCGATGTTGTACCGGCCGGCGGCAACACGGAGTCGCCTCTCCGGCGTCCTTCCTTCGCCTATGCCCGGCGCCAGGGCGTGTGCGTGATCGGCATGGAGGACGGCCGCGCCCGGGTTGCCTACCGACCCGGTGCAAGCGCCCGCACGTTCAGCGAACTGCGGCGCAGCCTGGGCCTGCCCCTGCGCCTGGAGCGCATGGAAGGCAACGCCTTCGAGCAACTGCTCCAGCGCACCTACGAACGCCAGAGCGGCGAGACCCAGCAGATGATGGAGGACATCGGCGAGGACATGGACCTCAGCCGGATCGCCGAGAGCCTCCCGGAAACCGAGGATCTGCTGGAGAGCGAGGACGACGCCCCCATCATCCGGCTGATCAACGCCATCCTCACCGAGGCCATCAAGGAGGACGCCTCGGACATCCACATCGAGCCCTTCGAGAGCCGCCTGGTGGTGCGCTTCCGCGTGGACGGCGTGCTGCGTGAAGTGCTGGAGCCGCCGCGGATGATGGCGCCGCTGCTGATCTCCCGCGTGAAAGTCATGGCGCGACTGGACATCGCCGAGAAGCGGCTGCCCCAGGACGGCCGTATCGGGCTGCGCGTGGCCGGCCGCGCGGTGGACATCCGCGTCTCCACCCTGCCCTCCGGGCACGGGGAGCGAGTGGTCCTGCGCCTGCTGGACAAGCAGGCCGGCAAGCTGGACCTGGCCCACCTGGGCATGCCGGAGAAGCAGCGCAAGGCGCTGGACACCATCATTCACCGCCCCCACGGCATCTTGCTGGTCACCGGCCCCACCGGCTCGGGGAAATCCACCACCCTCTATGCCGCGCTCACCGAGCTCAATGACCAGAGCCGCAGCATTCTCACGGTGGAGGACCCCATCGAGTATTACCTGGAGGGCATCGGCCAGACCCAGGTGAACACCAAGGTGGACATGACCTTTGCCCGCGGCCTGCGCGCCATCCTGCGCCAGGACCCGGACGTGGTCATGGTGGGTGAGATCCGCGACCTGGAGACCGCCGAGATCGCCGTGCAGGCCAGCCTCACCGGCCACACGGTGCTCTCCACCCTGCACACCAACACCGCCGTGGGCGCGGTGAGTCGGTTGCGGGACATGGGCGTGGAGCCGTTCCTGCTCTCCTCCAGCCTGATCGGACTCATGTCCCAGCGGCTGGTGCGGATGCTGTGCGAACACTGCAAGGAGCCGTACACGCCCAACGACGTGGACTGTCAGCGCCTGGGGCTGGACGCCGTCAATCCGCCCACGCTCTACCGCGCCACGGGCTGCCCCCAGTGCAACCAGCAGGGCTACCGCGGCCGCGGCGGCATCTTCGAGCTGGTGGTGGTGGACGACAAGGTCCGCAACATGATCCACGATGGCGAGGCGGAACAGACCATCGAGCGTTACGCCCTGGCGAACATGCCGACGCTGCGTCAGGACGGAATCCGTCGCGTGCTGGCGGGTCAAACTACTATCGACGAAGTGTTGCGGGTGACCATCGAGGATACGGCGCCGATGGAGGCGTGACGGCGGGAAGGCAAGGCGAGGGAATCGCGACTGACGTCGCTCCCACAGGAAAGGCAAGCGCCGGATCGAAGC
>SKYZ01000032.1 GCA_007127625.1 Aquisalimonas sp.
ACAGCATCGTAGAGAACGAGTTCGTCAAGCCCGGCAAGGGCCAGGCCTTCAACCGCGTCAAACTGCGCAACCTCAAGACCGGCAAGGTGCTGGACCGCACGTTCAAGTCCGGCGAGTCGGTGGAGGCCGCCGATGTTCTGGAGACGGAACTGCAGTATCTCTACAGCGACGGCGAGTCCTGGTACTTCATGGATACGGAGACCTTCGACCAGGTGGCGGCAAACAAGGCGGCCATGGGCGATGCCGACAAGTGGATCAAGGAGCAGGATATCTGCAACGTAACGCTCTGGAACGGGGAGCCCCTCCAGGTGGATCCGCCGTCCTTCGTCGAGCTGAAGGTCATCGAGACCGACCCGGGCGTGCGCGGTGATACCAGCAGCGGCGGCAGCAAGCCGGCCACCGTGGAGACGGGCGCCGTGGTGCGGGTGCCGCTGTTCCTGGAAGAGGGCGAGACCATCAAGATCGACACCCGCAAGAGCGAGTACGTGGGGCGCGTCAAGGACTGACGCCCAGCCCGCATCGCCGCCCGATCCAGACCGGAGCGCCAAAGTAGGGTGCATCTTGATGCACCGCATGCCGCGATTCGTTTTGCGGCGCAGGTTCCGGAAAGGCCTTTGCCGGTGGCTTCGTTCCGGGGGAGCCGATCGGGTACTCCGGTCCCGGATACGCTGTGCATCCGGGACCGCTGCCTTGCGGTCGGGGCGTGTCGGGTGGCCGGGACCCGGTGAGCGCTCCGGCGCTCCGCCTAACTTTCCTTCTGGCGAAGGAAAGTTTCCGCCCCTGCGGCCTGGCCGGCTTACAGCGCATCCCTGCGCTGGGCGCCGGTGGCCGCATCCCTGCGGCCACCCCTTCGGGGCCGGGCGGCCTCCGGGTCGGAGCTCCGCGAGTCGCTTTCACCGGGTCCCGGCCACCCGCAACGCCGAGGCATTTTCAAGGCATGCGGCTTGCGGCTGACGGCACAGGTGGCCAGCGACACCGCATTCCAGAGCATCCGGAACTGAGGGTTACTCCACCGTACCGTGCCAGGTGCCGCAGGCGCTGACCGGAGTACCCGATCAGCGCCCCCGGATCGAATGCACACCAATCCCGGCGTTGGCCGCGTTTACCCTTGGTTGCCCTGAAAGCTGGCCCCTGTAAGGTGCGTCAAGATGCGCCCTGCGCGCCCCAACAGAACGCCACTTGCCCGGTGGCGACCGCTGCTGCAGGTACAGGCGGGGCAGGGGATGCGGTTCGGAGATGATCGAGGTCCATGGCAATGAACTCTGATTGGCAGCCTTCCGCCTCCGTGGAAACGCTCCGGGCCCGCGCCCGATTGACTGCAGTCGTGCGGGACTTCTTCGACCAGCGCGGCATACTGGAAGTGGAGACACCGCTGCTGTCCGCTGCAGCGGGCACCGACCCCAACCTGGAGCCCCTGGCGACGCACTATGAGGGGCCCGGGGCGCCGGCGGACGGTACGCTGTATCTGCATACCTCCCCCGAGTTTCCCATGAAGCGCCTGCTGGCTGCCGGTTCCGGTCCCATCTGGCAGATCAGCCGCGTGTTCCGCGGCGGCGAGCGGGGGCGGCGCCATAATCCCGAGTTCACCATGCTGGAGTGGTACCGTCCCGGCTGGGACCACCACGCACTCATGGATGAGGTGGCGGCCCTGGTGGCACACGTGCTCGGGGAGGCGCGGCCGGTACAGGTGTGGACCTACGCCGAGGCGTGCGCGCCGCTGGGTATCGATCCCCACGTGGACGGTGACGCCGAACTACTGGAACGGGCACGGGAACTGGGGATCGCACCGGCCAGTGCCATGGACCGGGGTGGGTTGCTGGATCTGCTGCTGTCCCACCAGGTGGTTCCTGGTCTGGGGCGGGGGTGTATCGATTTTATCTGCGATTTTCCGGTGGAGCAGGCAGCTCTGGCGCGGATTCGCAGGGATGAACCGCCCGTGGCAGAGCGCTTCGAGTGTTACCTGGAGGGCATGGAAATCGCCAACGGCTTCCATGAACTCGTTGATGCCGTCGAGCAGCGGCAGCGCTTCGTGGCCGACCAGGCCACCCGGCGGGACCGGGGACAGCCGCAGCCGCCCCTGGACGAGCATCTGCTGGCGGCGCTGAACGTCGGCGTGCCGGACTGCGCCGGCGTCGCCCTGGGGGTGGACCGTTTGTTCATGGTGGCGCTGGGTGCAGCCAGCATCGACGAGGTGTTGGCGTTTCCGCTGGAACGCGCGTGATGACGCGCTCGTGTTCAGTGCATTCTTCGGGCCGCGACCCACGATTTCCATCTTCTGCACCAATTACCCGTCTTCCCCCTCGGCTTCCGGCTCCAGCACCTTCGGATCACCGGCGTGATCCACCGTTTCCAGCTTTACGGGCCGGCGCCACACCCGCTGGATGTAGTTGAGCACCTTGCGCGAGCGGTTGATGTCCAGGCCACGGCCGTCGGATTCTACATCGTGCCCCAGCTCCAGGGTGCCGTCGTGACCGAGCTTGCGGACGTAGATGCGCGGGCCGCCGTAGTTGAACTTCGGTGCCACCAGGTTCTCCCGCAACAGGTCGATCTCCCGGTCGCGGACAATGTACCGCTCCTCGCCCCCTGCGCCGGGGCGGCGGGTGAAGTTGAACAGCTGCAGTTCCCTGGCCAGGTCCTCGTCCAGATAGTTGCGGATGAAGCTGAAGTCGTCCTCGTCCCGGCGGATGGCCAGGGCCTCGTCCATGCTGCAGTCCTTGAGGATTCGCTCCCACATGGCAAACCCCAGGTGATACGGGTTGACCCGCAGTGACACCTGATCATCTCCGGCATAGGGGCGCACCACGTCCGAGTGGGTCTTGATGGCGTCCAGGTAGACCTGGTGCGGCAGGAAATCCGCTTCCCGCAGCAGCCGTGCATGCCAGTAGCTGGCCCAGCCCTCGTTCATGATCTGGCAGGCGAACACCGGATAGAAGTAGAACGACTCCTCGCGTACGGCAAGGAGAATGTCCCGCTCCCAGTCCTCCATCTCCGGCGCGTAGCGGGCCATGAACCACAGCAGGTCGTATTCCGGGGCAGGGGGTATGGCGGCCGCCTGATGCCGAGGCGGCGGCTCCGGGGCTTCTTCTCCGGGTAGCTGGCTGTAGTAGCGCTGGAAGCCC
Organism: Aquisalimonas sp.; assembly: GCA_007127625.1. GTDB lineage: Bacteria > Pseudomonadota > Gammaproteobacteria > Nitrococcales > Aquisalimonadaceae > Aquisalimonas. The sequence goes on from SKYZ01000032.1 coordinate 3,120, forward strand.
TCCAGTGGTGCACGCTCCTGCCTCTCAACAGTTTCCGGGTAGTTCGGGCGGTTCAGGGGCTGATTGATGTCGACGTTGGCCTCCAGCGCCAGCGCGGCGTCGAGTACCGCTTCCACGCGCCGCTCACCATGGCTCTCGATGGCGGCCTGGATCCGGTTGGCCCGTTCCGCCGCCTGCTCGACGATGTGGTAGCCCACCTGATCCTGCATGCGCGCGAACAGTTGATTGTTGCGGGAGAAGTCGGCGTGGCCCAGCACGTGGGCGGTGACCAGGGTGTTCTCCGGCAGGGCGTTGTCGTCCACCAGATAGGCGCGGTTGGGATTGCCCGGGAAAACCACCTCGAAGATCTTGGAATGGCCCATGCGGTGCTGTACGTACTGGTAGATGTAGCGCACGCCGAAGGACCAGTGGGGCATGCGCACCGGCAGCCCGTAGACGGCAACTTCCATCATGAACTGGCTGGGGACCAGCTCGAAGTCCACCGGGTAGAAACTCAGGCCGTGATCCCGCGCCAATCCCTCGATGCGCGGCGCATAGTCGGCCAGCTGTTCGTTGCTCATCTCCGGTCCGTGCACATGTTCCACGGTCACCTCCAGCGTTGATCCGGTCAGTCAGTCCGATTCCGCGGTGGCCTGG
>SKYZ01000123.1 GCA_007127625.1 Aquisalimonas sp.
GTGGCGAGGCTGGAGCCGCAGATGGCGCTGAAGCCGCCGGACGCGACAATGGTGGCCATGGATTGCCCGCCTTTGCGGTGCCCCAGGAACGCATGGGAGGCCCGGAACACCGCGTCCGAGAGTCCGGCCCGCGCCACCAGGTTGCCCATGAGAATGAACAGCGGGATCACCGACAAGGTATAGCTCTGGGCGGTGTCCACAACGCGCCGGGCCGCCATGGATTCGGCCACGGCCCAGTTGCTCCCGACCAGAAAGTAGAAGCCGAAGAAGCCGACGATGCCCATGGCGAAGGCCAGGGGCACGCGCAGCAACAGAAGCACGATCAGGACGGCGAAGCCCATCAGGGATTCAGTCATTGGTATCCCGCTCCGGATCGGTGCCCGGTGCCGCCGACAGGGGACCGCCGGCGCGGACGATGCCGACACCTTCCAGGAGGTAGAGCAGACTCCGCAGTGTTGCCAACGCGGCGGACACGGCGGTCATGACGGCGATGAGCGCGATCAGGTAGCCCAGGGGAATTTCCAGGAACTGCGTGGTGTCGTTCCAGTCGAAGGCCCGCTCGGCCAGCGCCCAGATGGTCGGCGCCATGACCCACAGGGCGGCGGCACACAGCGCATTCATTGTCGCCTGCCGCAACCAGACCAGCGCCCGCGGAAAGATCGGGTCCAGCAGGTCGATGGTCACGTGTTCCTCTCGCCAGCAGACCACCGGGAAGGCGAGGAACACCACGCTCGCCAGGAGCAGCTGGATCAGCTCCACCGAGCCCATGATCGACATGCCGAAGAAATAGCGTCCGGTCACATCGACGGCCGTGATCAGCATCATGGCCAGCAGCGCAATGCCGGCCGCGCCCTCCAGGGTGTACTGGAGGACGCGGGTGCCGATGCTTTCGCCCGCGGATGGATCGGATAGCATCCAACGCCTCCGTTAGTCCGCGGGTTCGCGGGTGACGTCCGCCTCGATGGAGGGTTCGTCCGCCAGGGCGTCCAGCTGATCGTGGAAATGGTCCAGGGCTGCCTCGCCGTCCACGCCCATGTTGTCGACCGTCGCTTTCCACTCTTCCGGGATGTGCGCGACCATCTCGCGCAACTCGTCCGTCTGCGCCTCGTCCAGTTCGTAGGAGGTTCGACCCTGCTCTTCGCCGAAGTCCAGGCCGCGCTCATCATAGAAATCCATCATGTAGCCGAACAGGCGGGACAGCCGTTCGCCGGAGACGTCACGGATTGCGGCGCGGTCATCCTCTGAGATCTGCGCCCAGGTGTCGGGATTGACGATGATGGCGAAACTCCCGCGGTAGAAGCCGCCGGGCACCGACAGGGTATGGTCCGTGACCTCGGCGATACGGAACGAGCGCAGCGCCTCCCGGGTGAAGAACGCACCATCGACCACGCCCTGCGCCAGGGCCTCGTAGGTTTCCGTGGGTGCGATGGCGGATCCGTTGACTCCCAGCGCGTCGGCCACGTCACCCATGACGCCGCCGCCCACGCGCATCCGCTTGCCGCGGAGTTCGTCCAGGGAGGTGATCTCGCTGTTGGTGAAGACCTGTCCCGCCCCGTGAACGCCGACACCCAGCACCTCCAGGCCACGGTGTTCGTCATGCTCCGCCAGGTACTCCTGGTGGGTGTTCCAGTAGGCGGCCGAGGCGGTTTCCGAGTCGAATTCCTCGAACACTGGGAACTCTGGCAGTTGGGTCAGCTGGAAACGCCCCGGCATATGGCCGTGGAAGATCCAGCTCGCATCGCCCACACCGTCGGCGACGAGTTCCATCTGTGCCTGGGGCGGGCCGAGGTCATAGACGACCTCCAGTGTCACGCGGCCGTCCGTCGCCTCCTCGATCCACTCGTTCCAGGTGGGCCAGACAATGGTGTTGATGCCGTGAGCGGGGGAGCCCCAGGTGCTGACCGTGATGGTGGTCTGGCCACTGGCGGTGCCAGTCGCGACAAGCAGGGCCGTACCGGCCGTGAACGCCAAGGTTGTTGCACGCATTTCGCTTCTCCTCCGGGATCCCTGATCGCTGCGGATCCTCGTTTTTCACTTGTTTTTGAAACTATATCGACCCTGGCGGCAATTTCAAACAGGGCCGAGATTGGGCGCGCGGCGCGCATTCGCTGGCAAGAACCCGCTCGTTGGGCATGAATGACGGTGCTTCGGGGTGCTTGCCCGGACCATTTATCCTATGCTTACGTATTAAGCAGTTGCAACAGAAACTACATAACGCCCGGTTTCCCGCCGCATGCGAACGGATGTCGGGGCAATCACCACGGTTGCTTCGGGGAGGGCGAAAGGGAGGAGAAGATGGTTCGCACGTATCGGAACCCCGAGTTCCCGTACACCCCGCCGCCGGAGCTCGAGGGCGGTCCCGGGCGCTGCCCGGTCGCGATTGTCGGGGCGGGTCCCTCAGGGCTCACGGCGGCGATCGATCTGGCGCGCCATGGTGTGGCCAGCGTCGTGCTCGACGACAACAACACCGTCAGCATCGGCTCCCGGGCCATCTGCTTCGCCAAGCGGACACTGGAGATCCTGGATCGCCTCGGGTGCGGTGAGGCCATGGTCAACAAGGGGGTGACCTGGCAGCTCGGCAAGGTGTTCTTCCATGACCGCGAGGTCTACCGCTTCAACCTGCTGCCCGAGGAAGGGCACCGGATGCCCGCCTTCATCAACCTGCAGCAGTATTACGCGGAGGAGTACCTGGTGCGTCGCGCCCAGGCATTCCCGGAACAGATCGATCTGCGCTGGAAGAACCGGATCACCGGCATCGACAGCCGCCCGGACGGCACGCGGCTCACGGTTGACACCCCGGACGGCGACTACGCGCTGGACTGCGACTACGTGCTCGCGGCCGACGGCGCCAACAGCGGCATCCGCGACATGCTCGGGCTGGAGTGCTCGGGGCAGGTGTTCAACGACCGCTTTCTGATTGCCGACGTGGTGATGAAGGCGGAGTTCCCCACCGAGCGCTGGTTCTGGTTCGATCCGCCATTCCATCCTGGCCAGTCCGTGCTGCTGCACAAGCAGCCGGACGACGTGTGGCGGATCGACTTCCAGCTCGGCCCGGACGCCGATCCCGACGAGGAGAAGAAGGAGGAGAACATCCGGCCGCGGGTCCAGGCCATGCTCGGCGACGACGTGGACTTCCAACTGGAGTGGGCCAGCGTCTACACCTTCCGCTGCCGCAAGATGGACAGCTTCATCCACAACCGGGTGCTGTTCATCGGGGACGCGTCCGCCCAGGTCTCGCCCTTCGGTGCCCGCGGTGCCAACGGTGGTATCCAGGGGGTCGAGAACCTGTGCTGGAAGCTCGGCAGGGTGATCCACGGCGAGGCGCCGGAAGAACTGCTCGCGAGCTACGACGCCGAACGCCAGCACGGCGCCGCCGAGAACATCGGCCACTCCACGCGGGCCACCGATTTCATCACACCCAAGACACCGACGATCCGGGCGTTCCGGGATGCGGCCCTGCAACTCTCGGAGCACTATCCCTTCGCCCGGGCCCTGGTGAACAGCGGCCGCCTGTCGCGCCCCTGCGTCTACGACGGCTCGCCGCTGAACACCGGGGACTCCGACGCGTTTCCTTCCCTGTTGCGCCCCGGTTCACCCCCCGAGGACGCGCCGGTGACGGTTCACGGACAGCAGACCTGGTGGCTGCACCTGCTCGGGGACCGCTTCCATCTGCTGGTGGACGGGCGTGTCGGCGTTGACACAGCGGACGGCCTCGCCGACGCGCTGCGCGCGGTCCTCGACGCCGTCCCGGAAGTGTCCCTCCGGCTGGTCGGGCCGGTGCCCCATGTGCTCCGGCAGCTACCGCGCAGCACCATCGTGGAGGACCCCCAGGGGTATCTGGCCGCCCGCCACGATCTGCGGCCCGGAACCGCTTACCTGTTCCGGCCCGATCAGCACGTGGCCGCCCGATGGCGGGAGTTGACGGCGGGTCGGGTCATCGACGCGCACAACCGCGCCCTGGGCCACTCCCTACGCACGTCACAGGAGGAGCGCCATGCCGCCGCTGGAGCTTGATCCACAATTCGCCGATGCCGACCGGTTCTACGCGGCCCTCGCCGATGTTCACCGGGATTGCGACGAGGAGACCAGTCGGCAGATCAACGCACGGCTGATCCTGATCCTGGCCAACCAGATCGGTGACCAGGACACCCTGGAAGAGGCGCTGCGAATCGCCGCCGAGATCAAGCCGTCGTCCGGGGCTGCGGGCGAGGCGCCGGGAGGAGGACGCTGATCATGTACGAACTCTACGGTTACTGGCGATCCAGTGCGTCCTACCGGGTGCGGATCGCCCTGAACCTCAAGGGAATCGATTACACCCAGCACACTGTGCACCTGGTCCGCGATGGCGGCGAGCAGCACCAGGAGGGGTTCCGGGCCCGCAACCCGCACGGCCTGGTACCGGTGCTCAGAGACGGACGGCGCGATTTCACCCAGTCCATCGCCATCCTGGAATACCTTGAGGAGCAACATCCCGATCCGCCCCTGCTCCCGGAGGCGCCGGAGGATCGGGCCTGGGTCAGGAGCGTGTCGCAGACCATTGCCTGCGAGATTCATCCGCTGAACAACCTGCGCGTCCTCGGTTACCTGGTGAACCAGCTGGGTGCCACCGAGGATGCCAGGCTGGCCTGGTACCGGCACTGGGTCGAGCAGGGCCTCGCCGTGGTTGAGACCCATCTGGCCTCCCTGCCGGGCGAGTACTCCCTGGGCGATCGACCGGGTTACCTGGAAGCGTGCCTGGTCCCGCAGATGTACAACGCCCGTCGGTTCGAGTGCGACCTGTCGGGCGTTCCGCGGGCTGTTGCACTCGATGCCCGCTGCCTGGAAGCGGAGGCGTTCCGGCGCGCAGCTCCGGAGAATCAGCCGGACGCCGCGTGAGCGGTATCGTCAGCTCGTTCAGTCACCTTGACATAGTTTCATATGAAACTACTATGAGGATCACGAACACTGCCCCGCTGCCACGCGTGCCCAAGAAATGGAGGAAGCAATGAGTCAGCAGCGACGTGTGCTCCTTGAGAGCATGGAAACCCTGTCGTACATGCCCGGCTTCGGTAATGACTTCGAAACCGAGTCACTGCCGGGCGCCCTGCCGCAGGGCATGAACTCGCCCCAGAAGTGCAATTACGGCCTGTACGCCGAGCAGTTGTCCGGTTCACCGTTCACCGCGCCGCGGGCGGAGAACGAGCGCTCCTGGCTGTACCGCATGCGGCCGTCGGTCCGCCACGCCACCAAGTTCGATCGCATGGACATGCCGTACTGGCGCTCGGCGCCGACCCGCGAGGACGCGGAACTGCCGATCCAGCAGTTGCGCTGGGACCCGATTCCCTTCCCTGCCGAGGACACGGACTTCCTCACCGGCATGCGCACCATCACCACCTGCGGCGACACCGACGGTCAGGCCGGCATTGCGAGCCATGTCTATCTGGCGAACCGGTCCATGGACACGGACTATTTTACGAATGCCGATGGTGAGATGCTGATCCTCCCGCAGGAGGGGGCGCTGGAAATCTTCACCGAGATGGGGCGCATGCATATCGGCCCCGGCGATCTCGCGGTGGTGCCGCGCGGGATGATGTTCAAGGTCGCCCTGCTGGACGGGCCGGCCCGCGGCTACGTGTGCGAGAACTACGGCGGCACCCTCACGCTGCCCGATCGTGGCCCCATCGGCGCCAACTGCCTGGCCAATCCACGCGACTTCAAGACCCCCGTGGCCGACTACGAGGACCGCGAGGGCATCAGCGGGCGCATCATCCTCAAGTGGGGCGGCCGCTTTCACCAGGCCGCCATCGACCATTCGCCGCTGGACGTGGTGGCCTGGCACGGCAACTACGTGCCTTACGCCTACGATCTGCGCACCTACTCGCCGGTGGGAGCGATCCTGTTCGATCACCCGGACCCGTCGATCTTCACGGTACTTACCGCACCGTCGGAGACGCCCGGTACCGCCAACGTGGACTTCATCCTGTTTCCGGACCGCTGGCTGGTGGCGGAGAATACCTTCCGGCCGCCGTGGTACCACCGCAACATCATGTCCGAGTTCATGGGGCTGATTTTCGGCGTCTACGACGCCAAGCCGGAGGGATTCAAACCCGGCGGCATGAGCCTGCACAACTGCATGCTGCCCCACGGCCCGGACCGCGACGCCTTCGAAGGGGCCAGCAATACCGAGTTGAAGCCGGAGAAGCTGGAGAACACCATGGCGTTCATGTTCGAGACGCGATTCCCGCAGCATGTCACCCATTACGCGGCGCACATCGAACAGCGCCAGGACAACTACGCTGACTGCTGGGAGGGCCTCGAGCGCAAGTTCGACGGCACGCCGGGCATCAAGTGAGTCAGCGCACCAGCAAGGGAGTACCAATGAGACTCGCGACACTGAACAACGGCAGCCGTGACGGCGCGCTCGTCGTGGTGGATAGCCGCCTGGAGCGCCAGGCGCCCGCCGCCGACATCGCGCCGACGCTGCAGGCTGCCCTGGATCACTGGCAGGCCGTGGAAGGGCCGCTGCGTGAGCGGTTCCACGCCCTGGACAGCGGCGAACGGAGCGGTGAGCCGTTCTCCGAAGCGGCGACCCATTCACCGCTGCCCCGGGCGTACCAGTGGGCCGACGGCTCGGCGTACGTGAACCACGTGGAGCTCGTGCGCAAGGCGCGGGGCGCGGAGATGCCCCAGAGCTTCTGGACCGACCCGCTGATGTACCAGGGCGGCTCTGACAGTTTCCTGGCCCCCCGGGCGCCGATCCGCATGGCCGACGAGTCCTGGGGCATCGACATGGAGGGCGAGATCGCCGTGATTGTCGATGACGTGCCCATGGGGGCGAGCTACGAACGGGCGCGGGACGCCATTCGCCTGGTCATGCTCGCCAACGACGTCTCCCTGCGGGGCCTGATTCCGGGCGAGCTGGGCAAGGGTTTCGGCTTTTTCCAGTCCAAGCCTTCGTCGGCGTTCTCCCCCGTGGCGGTGACCCCCGACGCGCTGGGGGACGCCTGGGACGGCGGCAAGCTGCATCTGCCGCTGCGGGTCGATCTCAACGGTGAGCCGTTCGGTCGCGCCAACGCCGGTGTCGACATGACCTTCGACTTCCCGACCCTCATTGCCCACGCCGCCCGCACCCGTCCGCTGTCGGCGGGCAGCATCGTGGGATCGGGGACGGTGTCCAACAAGCTCGATGACGGGCCGGGCAAGCCCATTGCCGAGGGCGGGGTGGGCTACGCCTGCATCGCCGAGGTGCGCATGATCGAGACCATCGAGCACGGGGAACCGAAGACGCCGTTCATGCGCTTCGGTGACCGGGTGCGTATCGACATGCACGATCGCGACGGCCGGTCGATCTTCGGTGCCATCGACCAGACCTTGGAACGCTACGAGGGATAACGCACCATGAGCAAAACATTCGCATCAGCCGGGGACATGGAGGAGAAGACCATCTCCTTCGATGAACTCGGTGACGGCCTGTACGCCTTCACCGCCGAGGGCGACCCCAACACCGGGGTGATCATCGGCGACGACAGCGTCATGATCATCGACGCCCAGGCCACGCCGGCCATGGCGCAGAAGGTGATCGAGCGCGTGCGCAGCGTCACCGACAAGCCCATCAAGTACGTGGTGCTCTCGCATTACCATGCCGTGCGCGTGCTGGGCGCCTCTGCCTACGATGCCGGCGAGATCATCGCCTCGGCCAAGTGCCGCGGCATGATCGCCGAGCGGGGCAAGGAGGACTGGGACAGCGAATACGGCCGCTTCCCGCGGCTGTTCCAGGGTGCCGACAGCATCCCTGGCCTGACCTGGCCGACCATGACCTTCCGCGAGCACATGACCGTCTATCTCGGCAGCCGCCGGGTGGATCTCATGCACCTGGGTCGGGCCCATACTGCCGGGGATCTGGTGGCCTACGTGCCGGATTCGGGCGTCATGTTCTCCGGGGACATCGTCGAATACTACTCGGCCTGCTATTGCGGTGACGCCCACTTCAAGGACTGGCCGGCGACTCTGGACCGCATCGCGGGCTACAGGCCGCGCGCGCTGGTGCCTGGCCGCGGCGATGCCCTGGTGGGCGAGGAAAAGGTTCAGGAGGCCATCCGCCTGACCCGGGATTTCCTCACCCGCACCTACGAGCCGGTGGCGGAGGTCGCCCATCGCGGCGGCACCCTGAAGGAGGCCATGACTGCCTGCCGGGCCGCCTGCGACGAGCGGTTCAAGGACTACGCCATCTACGAGCACTGCCTGCCGTTCAACGTCGCCCGCGCCTACGACGAGGCCCTGGAGATCGACACCCCGCGGGTGTGGACCGCCGAGCGGGACCGGGAGGTCTGGGCGGCGCTGCAGGACTGAACAACAGTCCTGCAGCAGGCGTCTCCGGGAAAGGGCCCTTGTGCGGCCGTTTCCCGGCCGTTACTCGCCGCCGGCCCCGGCCGGCAGGTCCGCGGTCGCCTCCGCGATCGCCGCATCCACCGCCGCCGGGTCGCTGATCCGGTGCGCCAGGGCCAGACAGAGCTTGGCCAGGAACAGGGATTCCTGGTCCTCCGGAACGCTGTCGATGGTCTCGGCGATGCGCTCGTAAACCGCTTCCAGTTCCTCGAACGGCATGGTGCCGGCTGTATCGTTCATGGGGACGTCCTCCCGGTGGCGGTGTCCAGGGCAGCCCGGATCTGGTCGGGAACCAGTTGTGTCCAGCGCGCGGCCACGTGGCGATCCGGTCGCACCAGGTACAAGGTGCCGCTGCCGGCGCCATAGGCCTCGAATACCCCGCCGTCAGTATCCACCAGCGTATTGGCGTGCCCGCGGGACCGCGGATCCGGATTGTGGGTAATGACCAGGCAGCGGAACGGCATGTCGCCGTTCTCCAGTTCGTCCAGCACGCCGGCGTGTTCCGCGGAGATCTCCCCCGTGGCGGAGAAGTACAGGCCGTTGAAGCCGCGGCCCAGGTGGTCCAGGAGGTAGTCGTCCTCGCCCAGCCTGCGGTTGCACAGCGGGGCACCGGCGCCGGGGCCGGCGGTGAACGCGTGATCGCGCTGCGGGTGCGAGGTCAGCGGGCTGTCGGAGTAGGTGTAGGGCGTGACCTGGCGCGGGTTGGCGAATCCGCCGGCCCAATCGCAGGCAAGGGACAGGGACAGGGCGGCGTCGCGCATGAGGCGGTAGCCGCGGCTCGGTGGCGTCATGAAACGGGTGCTCTTGCCGGCGTTGGCGAAGACGTCCATGGTCGCGCCGCGTCGCTCCGGCGTGACGCTGTCAAGCAGCGGATCGTCGGCCCAGCCGTTGAGCACCCACGCCAGCTTCCAGCCCGCGTCCACGGCATCGGCGAAGCCGTTGTTGAGACCGCGCACCCCGAAGATGGGCACCAGGTGGGCGGCATCACCGATGAACAGCACCCGGCCGTGGCGGTAATGGTCCAGGGCCAGGGTGTAGGCCTTGTACAGGCTCCACCACTCCAGCTCCCAGTCGTCGGTCTCGCCGAGCATGGCGATAATGGCGCCCACACGCGCGCGGATGCGGTCTTCGCGGATGGCGTCCTCGGGGTCCTCGTCCGGCATAAGCTGGTAGTCGATGCGCCAGATGTTGTCCGGCTGTTTGTGGATCAGCAATGTCGAATCCGGCAGGGCGGGCGGGTTGAAGAACGCGCGCCGCTCGGTGGGGAAATCCGACCGCATTTGCACGTCGGCAATCACGTAACGGCCCTCGTAGGCCTCGCCGTGGAGTTGCAGGCCCAGGGAGCGGCGGACCGCACTGCGTGCACCGTCGGCGGCGAGCAGGTAGTCCGCCGCCAGGGTGTATTTGCCCTCTGGTGTTTGCACGTCCACTGCGACGCCCGTGTCGTCCGCGGAAATCCCCTGCACGGCGCTCTGCCAGCGCAGCTCCACAAGCCCCGTTGTCATGGCCTGCTCGATGAGGAACAGCTCGATGTACTGCTGCTGCAGGTTGTACATGGGCATGAACCGCTCCTGTTCCGAGTGCCGCATGGCCAGGCGGAAGATCTGCCGATCCCGGTAGTAAGTGCGTCCGTACTGCCACCCCAGGGCCTTGGCCGTGAAGCGCTCCGCGACGCCGAGCTGCTGCAGGATCTCCAGGCTGTGGCGGGAGATGCAGATGGCGCGGCTGCCGTCGTTGACGGTGTTCTTGTCGTCCAGAATCGCCGACGGAATACCGTGGCGCGCGAGCTCCAGCGCCGTCGTCACCCCCACGGGGCCGGCACCCACGATGGCAACGCGGTGGCGCCGGGCCGCGCCGTCCATCTCCGGCGGGCGCACGAACGGGTAGTGGGGGTACTCGAAGTACAGGGATTCGTAGGGGTCGCGGCCTTGCGGTCGCATGGTGGACTCCTCCGATACGGGCTCTTTTTCAGTACTCTAATCGTTGTGAGTGAGAGCGTCTGCCCCGCAAAAGCAGGGACAAGCGTGCGCTTCACGACCACGGACCAGGCCGGAATGCATGCCGCACCGTCACTGACCGACACCGTATCTTCGCCTACGGCCGGGGTGACAGCATCGACTGCCTGCTGGCCGGTCAATGAGGGTGATCCTGCTGTGCCGCAGCAGCTCGCCCGACACTATGTCCGGGGGGCGTTCCGGCGGGATCCCAATTACGCATCCCTGCGCACCGCCATGGACGAGGGCACCGATATCGCACCCGAACGCATGACCACGGAGGGCATGTCGGCGGATTACCGGGCGCATTTCTTCTTGACGGTCTTCTGGAATCGCGTGGGTCAGCCCGTCTGGTGCAGACCGGCCCCGTACTCCGGTTCGGCTTCCATGCGTTTGAGCTGGCGCTCGAGCTTGCTCATGATCATGAACAGGTCCCGGTATTCTTTCGCCGTCAGCGTCTCCACCAGGCGTGCCTCCCAGCCGCGCGCTGCCGGTACAAGCTCGTTGACCAGCGCCTTGCCGTGGTCCGTCAGCCGCAGGAACTGAACCCGCTGGTCCTCCTCGGAGGTGGTGCGGTAGACGATGCCGCGGGCTTCCAGTCGCCGCACCGCGCGTGAGACGCGCGCCTTGTCCATGTGGGCGGATTCGCAGATCTGCTTGGCGGTCACCACGTCCTGAAAGCTCAACCAGGCCAGTACGCGCCACTCGGCGATACTGATGTCGAACTGTTCCTCATAGATGGAGGACAGGGTCTCGCTGATGCGCTCGGCAAGATGATTGAACCGGTACGGGAGGAAGTGCGTCAGATCCAGCTCCGCCTTGATCCCGGAATTCCCCATGAGTCGGGCTCCCCTCGTCGTGTAATGGACCCTGCATGGCAACGCCGTGTGTTGCGCGCGATACCATATCGTGACGTTACCGTTGAAAGTAAAACCAATAAGGAGCGAACCAACACATAACATGTTCCTCTCGGCGCCGGTTGTCAAAGGCGTGTACTGCACCGGTTTCGTGCAAGCATTGGCACGCAGGGTCATGTAACTCTCTGTTTCTCCGTTAGCACGTGGTTGGCCCGAATCTTGATGGGACCGTGGGCAGGCCACAGACGAAGGAATGCGGGCAGACTCATGGATCAACGGACCGCCGCCGATTACCTCATCGCCTCCAAGCAGTGTGAAATTCTCGGCCTCGAGCAACTCCTGCGCACCGGGCGACTGGTGGTGAGCGTGAGCAACCTGGTGCATGCGCTGCAGCGGGAGCGCGGGGCCTCGAATATGTACGTGGCCTCCGACGGGCAGCGCTTTGCCGGGGAAATCACGCCGCTGCGCGCCTGTGCGGCTGATCAGGAAGCGCAGTTCCGCGCCTGTCTGAATGAACTCGACGTGGATGCTGCCAGTCTGCCCGGCGCGAGCCGGCTGTTCAGCCGTATTGCCCAGGTCATTCACGGTCTGGAAGAGCTTCGCGGCGCGCGCGAAACCATCGACGCGCTGGACATGGACACGGACACGCTGGTCACCGGTTACAGCGAGCTGGTCCAGGGACTGCTGGCGGTGGTGTTCGAGGCCGCCGACTCGGCGGCGGATCCAGATATCTCCCGCGTGCTGGTGGCCATGTTCCACCTGATGCAGGGCAAGGAGTTCGCCGGCCGGGAGCGGGCCGTGGGTGCCGCCGGGTTCGCCCGGGGTGGCCTCGATGCCGGGATGATCGAGCGTCTGCGGCAACTGATCGAGAACCAGGAGCGCTGCTTCGAGATTTTCGCCGAGTTTGCCGACGGTGAACCACTGGCACTGTGGCGTGACGGCGGCGTGGAGCCGTGTCCCGCGGAGCTTGAGCGGCTGCGCCGTATCGCGTTCTCAGCGACGCGCCGCACAACCGTTGGCGCGGACTGCTGCGACCGGTGGTTCGACGAGGCCTCCCGACGCATCGATGCCATGAAGCGGGTTGAGGACAGGCTGGAGGCAACGCTGGAATCCCTGTGCCAGGAAAAAATCGCCGCGGCCGAACAGGATCTGCGGTGCCATCGTGACGAGATCGAGGTGCTGGCCGAGGAACAGTCAACGGGCGAAGGCTTCGCCTTGTTCGCCAATGGCCCCGAGGGCGAAGCCTCCGGGGCCGTCGCCGCCAATGATGTCACCTACGCCGCCGATGTGGCCCGCTCGCAGCTCGGGCGCTCCCTGGCGGATCTGGTGCAGTCCCAGTCGCGCCGGCTGCAGGTGATGAGCGAGGAGCTCAACGCCGCCCGTGCCGCGCTCAACGAACGCAAGACCATCGAGAAGGCGAAGGGACTGATCATGCGCCACCGCAAGATCAGTGAAGAGGAGGCGTACCGCTTCCTGCGGCAGGTGGCCATGTCCCAGAGCCGGCGGCTGGCCGACGTGGCGGCGGACACGGTGACCATGGAGGACATTCTCAAGCAGTAGTGCCCGCCCGGCGTCGCACCGTGCCAGGTGGGCCCATGGCCCGAGCGGTCAGGCCCGCTTCGCCAAAGGCTGCCCGCTTGCCGCGGTCCCGGTGGCGCGTGCCCCGTGATGAGGCGTAGCAATGCTGCATTGCACCGTCGCGAGGCAGTCCTCCCGGCCTGATTGCCGCCACCTCCGCCTCCACATCCTTGTGTCCCGGGCTTTAGCGGCGAACCGGACAGTTCGGCACGGTCCTTGTATCCCTGACTGACACCACGCGGTCGTGCCCGCTGACCGGGCCATCATCAAGCGTGTTTGCAGCCACCGATCGGCGGCACTCTGAACAACGGCGTTCACCTGTTCCGGCGAGTCCTTGCGAGGACTGCGGAAACGGTGAGCGCTTTTTTTTTGCCAGTTGCGCGGCTTCGCGGCGGCGGCAACCGATGCGACATCCGACGGAGGACGTCATGAAAGAGAAACTGGTTCTGGTCGGCAACGGCATGGCCGGCATGAAGGTCATCGAGGAACTGCAGACCATCGCCCCGGACAAGTACGACATCACCGTGTTCGGCGCCGAGCCCTACGGCAACTACAACCGCATCATGCTGTCGCCGCTGCTGGCGGGGGAGAAGTCCCTGGACGACATCATGCTCAACAGCGAGTCCTGGTACGACCAGCACGGCATCACCTTCCACAAGGGCAAGGA
>SKYZ01000113.1 GCA_007127625.1 Aquisalimonas sp.
ATCGAGGAATCGAAGTCTTGACCCTGGATTCCAGCACCGCGCACCGCCACGAGCCGGCGGAGCAATTCGCGCAAAAGGGTGGCCATGGCCCTGAGCAGTAACCGGATGTTGTGCCCGGCAGCCACCAGCACGGCATTGAGCGCATCACCCAGCGCACCTTTGAGCCGGCAGCGGTTCATACGGCCATCGGTTTTCATATGTCCGATCACCGCCTCGACGGCACTGCGGCGTTTCAGCTCCCTCTTCAGCGTTCGGGTGTTCACACCACGTTTCTGCCCGGAGCGAACGATCTGCACACCGGGGATCGCTGCGCCCTTGTCACCACGATCCACATAGCAGCGCTTCGGTGCGACACCGCTCAGGATCTCGGTCTGCTCCAGCGTCTCCGCCAGAGTATGGCCGTCGAATGGGTTGTTCGGCATGGAACGGCAGCCAACGACAAAGCTCTCCTTGTTCGTGACAGCAACCGAGACCTTCACGCCGAACTCCCAGGGCTTGGCCACTTTCCCCTTGCCGATGACCTCGACCTCGGGGGCGTGCCAGGAGAGCAACTTGTTCTTGCTCTTGCGGGTCTGGCTGAGGAGCCGGTTCGCCCGGTGCAGCGGTTCCTGGAACGCCGTCTGGGTGGCGTCCGGTGCGTTCCCGATCTTGCGCTCGATGTCGCGGGTCACGCGGCCCAGGTACGTCTTGAGCCGTTTCGTCATCCGCCGCTTGCGCAGGACAGCTTCCTTACGCTCCGCAGAATAGTGCTTCATGGTTGTCACCTGCTGGTTGCGTTGAGGCGACAACTACGTTGACTGATAGGGGGGTGGAGGCGATGTTCACGATGGCTCCACCGGCGTCCCGCAGCGCCGGCAGCGCATGCTTGGCCAGGAGGAAGGCACCGGTGAGGTTCACCGCCAGCCAGCGCTCCCAGTCGCCCCGGTCCAGGCTCTCCACCGGTCCGCTCTCGGGGTTGCTGATTCCGGCGTTGTTCACCAGCCCGTCCAGCCGCCCCTCGGTGTCGAGAACGGACGCAAGCCCGGCGCGCACGGACGCCTCGTCGCTGACATCCAGCACCAGTGGCCGCGCGGCCTCTCCCAGGGCCTGCGCCGCCGCCTCCGCACCCTCGATATCCGCGACCACCACGCGTCCGCCATCGGCCACCAGCCGCCGGGCGATACCGAAACCGATGCCGCGGGCAGCGCCGGAGATCAGCGTGACTCGGGGGCTGGCGATAGGACGTGCGTTCATGCTGGTTTACCTCTTGCAGATGGTCATCGCGGCCGACTACTCCCTGCCCAGGAGAATCCTCGCCCCGTCGGGCCCGGCGCGCTCCACGTGCATCGAACCGGCGGCAAGCTCGCAGATCTCGCCCGGACGATATGTGGTCACGCCATTCTCCCGGGCGAGGGCGCCACCTGTCCGACGTCCACGCTCAGCGGCGCGCAACGAAGAACTCATAGTCGTAGAAGTCGGAATAACGGCGATGCATGCCGGGCTCCTCGGCGAGCTGATCGAGGATGCGCGATGCCTCGGCATCGTTGGCGTACTTGCCGCGCAACTCGGCGATACGCGCCTCCATGGGCGTGTAGAAATCGTCCCACCACGCTTCTTCGGGCAACGTGAAGTGTCCAACGAGCTCGAATCCACAGTCCCGTATGGCTGCCACATCGTCGTCCAGCCATCCCATGGTCGGATAGTCCAGATCGAAACTGTTTCTCACTGCAGGAGGCGGGTTCTCCTTGCGCCAGACCGCATCGGTAAATGCAAGATAGCCTCCCGGGCGCAATAATCGGTGGCAGCCATCAAGGGCGTGCCGGAGGCCGATGCTGTAGAGCGCGCCCTCCGACCAGATGAGATCGAAGCTCCCCGGCGGCTGCCCCGGAGTTGCCAGGTCGCCGACGATCGCGCTGACGCGGTGCGAGAGCCGGCGCTCCGCGACCACGGCCCGCAGCCGTTCGATACTCGGCGGGTGACTATCGATCGCCACGATGGAGCCCTGCGTCATTTCAGCGAGCTGGAGGGTCTGCCCGCCGACACCGCAACCCAGGTCGAGTATCGCGGGCGATTGCGGCAGCTCTTCGCAAAGGCGAAAGGCTCTGGCGGCGCAAGCGCGGCTGCCTGGCCCCTGCCGCGGCAGGCTCTCGTAGACCTCGAAGAAGATCTCCTCAAACCGGGGGCCAAGGTCGTTCATGCGCTCTCACCCTCCGCGCGGCGACGCACCATGAGCACGTAACACCCGTTCGGCACGTCGTCGAATTCTCTGTCCTTGCGAAAGCCCGCTTTGGCGAACGCGCGCTGCGATGCCAGATTGTTCACCCGAACACACGCCATCACGAACGGCACAGCGGGATCGGCCATGACTGTCTCGGCAACCCGTCGTATGGCAGTCGATCCCACCCCCTGGCCCATGGCATCGCGCTCACCGACCATGATGTCGACATCGATCACACTCGTTGGAATGTCACTGAGGCCTGCCAGATCAAGGTCCTCGCGTGTGGGGTGCTGCCACAGCACCAGGCCGACCTTGCGCCCGTCCACCGCGATGATGGCCCGCCCGGCACCTTCAGCCGCCGGCTCGCGCAGCAGCCGCAGGTTCTCGTCCGGGTTTCCCCAGCTGCCGCATACATGATCCGCGTGCAGCCACTGCTCGATCAGCGGAACGTCGTCGCGCCTTACATCCCGCAGCTCCAGGTTCACACGGCATGTGCAGGTGTTCGTAATCAAGGTTCCGTACCTGGTGGCACCAGCCTGCCGTCGCCATCAGCGATCCTGCGCATTCGCCTCCAGATGGCGAATATCCTCCAGCAGCTTCTCGACGCGTTCCGTTGTCACGATGACTCTTCTCCTTCAAATATAACGCGCCCTCGGTGATCCGAAAGTCCGCCGACCGCACGGGAGCGACGGCTGCGAACGCGCTGCCCTGCGTAACCGGACGGCTTTGGGGCATCAGCGGCAAAGCCAGTCCGCGTTGACACTATGGCTAGGCGTTCACTCATGAAGCCACGGCGCATAGCTCAGACCGACCAATACTCCCTCAGGGCTCATGAACCTCGCGACTGTCTGGCCCCACGGTTCAGTTCGAGCTTCGTGGATGAACTCCTGTCCATTTTCTTTCATTTCTCGCACTGCCGCCTGGACGGCAGAGACATCCGCAAGCTCAAACTCAATCGTGGCTGTGGGCTCAGGAACACTCTCGGGCCATATGTCCTGCCCAAAACAAGACTGGGCTGCCATTGAAAGAGGCCATACACCAAAATGGTGCGCCCCAGGGAACTTATCCATGAAGCGATAATCGTCCATCTTCTCCAGCGGCAGCCCCAACACATCTTGATACAGAGAGGCACTTGCCGCTGGATCTTTGGTAATCGAGGCGAACCCGGCAATGCACTTGATCTTCATTTATTTCTCCGAGGTTGATTACGCCTACCGTTCTTGCTCACCGGTAAATTGCGAGCGTACCGATTAATTTATCCTCGTGCAGCAAATGGTTAGAGCCAATTCCACTGGCGATGATCGCTAGGACTCAGCAAGACGACTTTGTCCCATATTTTCTGAATCGTTACATGGCGCTTTAGGAATTCTCCGTCCAATAAGCTTGGCACAATCGCCAGACTGACGTGATCAACGAGGACCAACCACCACTCGTCATACAGCCCTTCAATAGCTTTCATTTTTCCAGCTTTCTCATCCATGCAAAGCTGAACATTCCTTATCAGCTCAGACTGAACCCAGCCACCAGAGTCCAAGTCACAGTAACCACCCAGCTCAAACTTTTGATCCAAGGGTACGCCAGCCTCTGCAAACAGCAACTTAAAGTTCTGGTGAAGCTGTATTGACCCAATATCCCGGGTTGAGAAGGATTCAGGGAACCCTTCCAAGGATTTCAGTATAGCGGCCCGCAGTTTTTTAGAGCTTGGCAGCAGCCGCTGAAATGAATACGAAACAAACCAGATTTTCCCGGAATCTGGTGGTCCAAACCTTGCCAGAATCGCATCGACAGAGTCGCTGAGTTTCCGCTCCATACCCTCAAGCCCAGCAATTCCCCCAACTTCTTCAATATTTTGGTTAAGCCGCCTAAGGAAACGCTGAACAATACCCGCGAGGCTCTTGCCGAAGAGCTCGCTGGCAGACGAGACGCGATGCCAAGCGCTGTACTGTCGGTACCGGCAGGTAGCACTGCAACAAGGGTCACGCGCGAGCTGTGCGGCCCCGCAGGATGCTGCACAACCGCCATGCCGAAGGCGCCATGATCTGCCCGATCGCTTTCGCGTCAACAGTATCTCTACCGCCCGTTCGGTAGAATCACACCAGAGGGGGACGCTCCGTAACCCCACCGCTACGGCCAGCCTGTCAGCGGGCAGGCTGGCGGATCCGGGCTCCGCTGTTTGGGCTGTCGAATCTCCGTTGCAAGTGCTTAGGGATTGGACTAGCGTTTCCTTATAAGGAGGACAGCCATGAGCTATCTGGTCATGGAGCGTACGTTCGACGAGCCCATGCTGGACGCCGACCTGGCACGCATGGGCGAGCGTCTCGGCCCTTGCCTGCAGGACCACAGTGTTCAGTGGCTGCGCAGCTACCTCTCCAGTGATCGCCGGAGGATGATCTGCACCTTCGAGGCGCCGGATGCCGAGGCCGTCCGCATAGCATACCGTACGGCGGGCTACCCGTTCGAATGCGTCTGGCAGGCCATGGTCCTACCAACGGACGCGGGGCTCGCACCACCAACGTCTTAGACAGGACAAGATCACGTGGCAACGCCGGACGTGTGCCGGCTGGAAATCCGCCTGCTCGGCAGAGCATCCATCCTGCGCGATGGTGCCGAAATCGATCTGCCGCGCTCCCGGAAGGCCCGCGCACTGCTCGCCTATCTGGTCACATCGGGCCAGGCACAGTCCCGGGAGCACCTCTGTGACTTCTTCTGGGACGGCCCTGCAAACCCGCGCGCAGAGTTGCGGTGGTGCCTGGCCAAGATCCGTCCCCTGCTCAACGACGACACCACCACCCGACTGGTCGCGGACGGCGACTACGTCTCCTTCCTGGCGGAGGATGTGGCACTGGACGTCGCCCGCGTGCGCGAGTTGATCCCCTCGGCCCCCGAGGACGCCTCCACGAATCGCCTCCGCCAGGTCGCCGAACTCCTTCGCGGCCCGTTTCTAGAGGGCGTGGACCTGCCGGACTGCTACGCCTTCGACGCCTGGTGCGTTGCCGAGCGGCAGGCTCTCCAGCAGCTGCAGGACGGGGTTCTGCGCACACTGGTGCAGCGGCTGCTGGACCAGCCCGATGCCGCATTGCCGTATGCTCGGGACCGGTTGGTGCTGGATCCGTTCTGCGAGGATGCACACGCCGATCTGGTCATGCTCCTGAACGCGATGGGGCGAACTGCGGAGGCACGGGAGCGTTACGAGCATTGCCGGCGCATGCTGCAGCACGAACTCGGGCAGGTACCATCGGCGCGACTGGAACAGCTGCACGCGCAGTTGAACCCGGCTTCGCACCCTCTCGCCGCGCCGCCCTCACCGTCATCCGTACCCTCGTCGAACGCGCCACCGCTGGTGGGTCGCCAACGCGAGCTGACGACGATGCGGGGAATGCTGGAAAAAGGAGTCCCTCTGCTCATCAGCGGCGACCCTGGCATTGGCAAGTCCCGGCTGCTGCAGGAGATTCCCATCCAGCTTCAGGGAGAGCAGTTTCAGGTGCTCAGGGGTCGGGCATTCGAGATGGATGCCACGCGCCCGTACGCACCCTGGATCGACGCCCTGCGCTCGATCCCGATCCTGCCCACCACATGCCCGGCCGCTCTGCGATCGGAACTCGCCGCACTTCTCCCCGAGCTGGGGCCCACTGCCGACGACTCGGGAGACCGCAACCGCCTGTTCAACGCGGTCGCCCAGGTGGTGATTGAAATGGCTCGCACCGGGGCGCCGATGGCCGTGGTCCTGGATGACCTGCAGTGGTTCGACGAGGCATCGGCAGCACTGCTGCATTATGTGGCCCACGCCACCGCCGGCCAGCCGGTTACGTTCATCCTGGCGGCGCGTGGGGGTGAACTGGAATGCAATGCAGCGGCGCAGCGCGCGGTTCACTCGCTGCGCCGGGACCTCGCCCTGCGGATGCTGGCCGTGGAGCCGTTATCCCCGGCGGAGACGGCGGCTGTCGCTCACACCATCGCACCGGAGGTGGACGGCGACCACGTCTTTCGGGAATCGGAGGGTAACCCGCTGTTTGCCATGGAAATAGCCCGCTCGCACCAGGGCGGCCAGCCGCTGCTGGGCGATACTCTCGGCGGTCTGATTGCGGGCCGTCTGGCGGGCGTTGGCAAGGAAGCGGCAGAAATTCTCCCGTGGGCCGCGGCACTGGGGCGCCGGCTTAATCCGGACCGACTGGCCGCGGTGATGAACCTGCCCTGCACGACCCTTCTGCAGGGCCTGGAGGATCTCGAACGTCGCGCCATCCTGCGAGCGACCGACGCGGGTCACTCTGAGTTCGCCCATGACCTGATCCGCCGCGCGGCCTACCAATCCCTCTCCGAGCCGCGGCGGCGCCTGATCCATCTGCAGATCGCCCGGAGCCTGGCGCGCAGCGTCGAGCAGTCACGGTTGTGGTCCCGCAAGAGCACCCTGCAGCCGCATGTCTCCGGACGTCTGGCGCGCAGCAGTCCCATGGCGGAGTCGTCTGCCGGGGAAGTGGCCTACCATGCCGACCTCGGGGGTGATCACGCACTCGCCGCGCGCGCCTGCGCGGTGGCGGGCCGCTATGCGTTACGGATCCACGCCTATGCAGACGCGGCAGCCCTGGCGCAGCAGGGTCAGACCCACCTCGCATCTCTACCCGACGAAGCCCGGCTGCAGCGCGCCTTCGAACTACTGGAACTGTACATCCACCCGGGGATGGAGCCGTATCAACCGCCAGATCTGGAGCAGCGACTCCGCACACTCGTCGCTGACGCGCGGGCGATCGGGACCAGCACCCAGGTCCACGACGGGCTCTACCTGATCGGCGTCCTGCTCTACCTACGTGGGCGCTACAGCGACGCACTGGATGTGACCGTACTCGCGGAACGGGCTGGGCGCACGGCGGAACCGGCCACCGTGGTCCAGGCCGTGGCCGATACGGCCCGCTGCCTGGGCATGCTCGGTCGCGACATGGACCGGGCGGCCCAGCTTGCGGAGGAAGCACAGCAGCTCGCCGAGCAACTCGACGTTCGAGAACTCGGCTGCGAACTGCCCCTGGCGCTCGGCCTGGTGGCTCACCATCGTGGTGAGCTGCTGCAGGCACGGGCACATATCGAGCATGCTCTGGCGCTCGCCAAACGGGACCGGACGCCCTGGTGGGAGTGCTACTGCCTCTCCCGGCTGCCCATGATCGAGCTGGAACGGCAGGCCCCGGACGACGCACTGGACTGTTGCCGGACCCTGCAAATCGTCGCGGACAAGCTCGGCGACAACAGCGGCGCCGAAGCGCCGTTCGCACAGGCGCTTGAGGCCCTGGCCAGGCTGCAGCGAGGAGAACACCAGGCGACGGCGACCATGGATCATGCCCTGGAACAGCTGCGCACGGCCGACAGCCAGTGGATGATCGCCTACGTGCAAAACATGGCGGCCTTGATCCACTGGCAGTCGGATCGGGCTGATGCTGCCCGGGAGCGGGCCGGGAAAGCGCTGCATGCCGCCGGGATCGTTGATCAGGAGAACGAGATAATCATCGCCCGTGCCTTGCTCGCCCGTACCGCTTTGAACACAGCTGATCGCGCGGCAGCGCTGGCTCACCTGGAACACATGCATACCGTAGCCCGCGACGGCCTCTCCGCCCGTGCCCGGCGCGCTGCCGCGGATGCCGAGGCCGCTGTTGGCCGCACCCTCCCCGTCTGAGTCGATCATCGCCCTTTCAACACCTGTTTCAACGTCCGTCCCAACACCTCCGTGGTCTCCTGACACTGTCCAGTTCCCGGCGCAAGGGCAATCAGCCGCTCTGCCCGTCCCCGGCTCCGATTGCCGTGGCGGCATCACGGACCGGAAGGCTGGACCGACCGACACAATCGGACCGACTGAAAACGACACGTTTCGTGGGAGGCAGCTATGAAAACCACTGTCATTACAACGGCCAGCGCACTCGCCCTGGCGATCACCACCGTTGCTCTTGCCGGCTTTGCCACCAGCGCGTTTGCTCTGGACAGCACCGAGACACGCTTGGTCAACTACGGCTTCATGCCGGGGCAGATCCAGCCCTCCCAGGTGGTTCACACCGCCCAGGGCTCCCACGGCAACGTCGGCATGGACCAGGCCGCGGCACTGGGCTTCCCCCCCGCCGCCACGAAGGTAGACTACACTGGCCGCTTCCAGGAGCAGCCTGAGCCGGAACTCACCCCCCGGGAGCAGCGCCTTCAGGACTTAGGCTTCCAGAGCAAGAAGCTCAGTTTCCGGGCCTCGCACTCCCCCAGGCAGGGGGAACCCACCGCCGAAACGGTTCACCGCTGATCCGTCCAGCCATGACAGCCCCTCCAAGTGCCGAAGCGGGAGAACCGCTTCGGCATTTTGGTTCATCGCGGATCAGCGTGAAGGTCTTGCAGGGTTGGATCTCGGTGCATCGGGATGGACTCCGGGATGCATCGCCACGAGCCTTTGGCTCTCGCGATAACGCGAACCCCGTCACTGCGAGCCCCGCAGGGGCGCG
Source organism: Aquisalimonas sp. (assembly GCA_007127625.1). Taxonomy (GTDB): domain Bacteria; phylum Pseudomonadota; class Gammaproteobacteria; order Nitrococcales; family Aquisalimonadaceae; genus Aquisalimonas. The sequence goes on from SKYZ01000113.1 coordinate 8,656, forward strand.
GCAGTCCAGCCTCCAGGTCCATTGAGGCACAGGCCCGAAGCCGAGGAAACGACAGCTCTTTCGCGGTAAAACGCGATGAACCATTTTCTCCGGCCAATCGAGCAGCGCCTCGAACACCTGGGCTTCCGCGCCGACCAAGTCACCCTCCGCGGAATACCGCGGCTGGTGCAGCAGCAGGAACCCATCTTCCGGAAGGTATCGCCGAATCCCGGCGACCATGCCCGTTTTCTGCTGCATGTCCTGACACACCAGCACCCAAAGTTGCCTCTCTGCCCGTGCCCGGGCGCGCTGCCGCGGATGCTGAGGCCGCTGTTGGCCGCACCCTCCCCGTCTGAGTCGATCATCGCCCTTTCAAGACCCGTTCCAACGCCCGTCCCAACACCCCCGTGGTTTCCTGACACTGTCCAGTTCGGGGGACGACGACAATCAACCGCTCTTCCCGTCCCCGGCTGCGAGGGCCCTGGCGGCATCACGGACCGGAGGCTGGACCAACCGAAACAACGGAACCGACTGAAAACGACACGTTTCGTGGGAGGCAGCTATGAAGACCATTGTCATTACAACGGTAGGTGCACTGGCGCTGGCAATCACCACCGGGTTCGCCGCCCCGGTGCACAGCAGCGACGCGCCCGACTTCGTTCAGAACACATACCCGGAGCACGGGGTCGAAGCGGCCTGGCAGAACATCCAGTCCGTTCTTGTGGACCCGGACACGGCGCTCGACGGCAAAACGAAGGAGCTCATTGCGCTCGCCGTCTCGGCGCAGATTCCCTGCGATTACTGCGTCTACTCCCATACCCGGGGCGCTGAAGCACACGGCGCCACGGACGCAGAAATGCGGGAGGCCCTGGCAACGGGTGCACTGATTCGGAAGTGGAGCACGTTGCTCAATGGTTCCCAGTACGACATGGACGAGTTCCGCCAGGAAATCGATGCCATGTACGAAGGGAACTGAAGCCCAGACAGGGAAACCGTCACTGACAGGCAGCCGGTGTCTGTGCGGTCTTGCGGGGCCGCACAGACACGGCGACACGTATCCAGTGTCACGCTGCCGGGAGGACGACAATGGAAGCGGACATCGAAACGACTCACACCGCGCCGTCGGACACCGCGTACCTTGCGGCGGCCCTGAGGCGCGCCGGGAGACCCCCGTCCTTTTCCGAACCAGTGCTGGAGCAGTTCCTCGACGGCGGCCGCACCGGCGCCAGGGTCACCCGTCTGACCTGTACAGACGGCGCCAGCTTCGTGCTGAAAGTCATCCCTCGCGGGCGCGCCTTCCGGGAGGCCCTCGGCCACGAGGGTGAAGCAGCGGCATGGCTCGAGGGCGCAACGCGCACGCTCCCGCTGCCGCTGGCCAACCCGACCCTGGACGCGAGCCTCCACCCGGAGCGTGATGAATGGTGGCTCCTCATGGACGATGTCTCACCGGGCATCGTCTCCCGCAGTGGCTGGACGGAACTGCAGACGCAGCGGCTGTTCGAGGCGATGGCGGTCTTTCATGCCCAGCACTGGCATGCTCACGACACGCCCCCGGCGGGCGTGGCAAACCTGACCGGTACCACTGCCTTGCTGGTCGAAATCGCGCTGCATGAATCAACCGGCCATGCCTCAGCCACCTGGGCAGCCCGTAGCGCCGAGCAGTTCCAGGTGCCGCGCATGCTGCTCCCGGGATTTCTGGAGGCCGCCGGCCACGGCAACGCCGATTTCTACCTGACGCTGTTGCGGCATTGGCGGGCCATTGTCGCCGCCCTGGGCGCGCATCCCCCAACGCTGCTGCACGGTGACCTCCGCCGCGCCAACATCGCCTTCGTGGAAAAGCAGGTGGTGCTGTTCGACTGGGAACTGGCCGCCCTCGGATCAGCCGCGGCCGACCTGGCGTGGCACTGGTTCCTCCACTACTGGGCCTATCCACCAAACGACGGCCGTCGCCCGGAAGACCGACTCTGGCTGCGTGACGCCTACCTGGATCGTCTGGAATCGGAGCTGGGCTTGCCGGTGGACCGGAACGCGTTCCGTGCGGCCTGGGAACTGGGTTGGTTGCGGGTGTTCTGCCAGTTGGGATTCGTGCTGGCGGACGGCCTCGCTGACGATCGCGCCGGCACCCGACACCAGTTGATCCAGGACGCCTTCCATAAGGCACGGAGAATCACCGATGAACACCTCCCGTAGCGACCGCTGGACCGCGCTGGACACCCCGCAGTCCGCGGAGCAGGCCGCCGACCGGCTGCGCCAGTTGAGCACCCCGGCTTCCGAACAAGATGCCCGGGAACACTGGCTGGGACTGCTTGATCCGCGCCGGGGCGAACGCGTCGTGGATATCGGTGCCGGCATCGGCGACATGACCGTCCCCATCGCCCAGCGAATCCGTCCCGGCGGCGTCGTCCACGCCCTCGACCTCTCCCCCGGTCTCTTGCAGCACGCCCGGCACCTGGCGGGGCAAACGGGGGTACTGGATGCTGTCGTGACCGACACCGGCGACGCCGGCGCCCTGCCATACGATGACGGAACATTCGATGCCGCCCTCTGCCGCTGGGTCCTGCTGCATCTGCCGGTCCCGCAACAGGCCCTCGCCGAGATGCGTCGGGTGCTGCGCCCGGGCGGGCGGGTCCTGTCCGTGGAAGTGGACTGGGAGACCCTGATCGTGCATCCGGGCGACCCGGAGGTGACGCGGCGCATCGTGCACGCCAACGTGGAAAGGCAGGTGGATGGCCGCACCGGGCGTAAACTCGCCCCACTGCTCCGCGCCGCGGGTTTCGCGGAGGTCTCGGTCTCGCCGTTCGTCGATGTCGACCTCACGGGCGACTGGCTGCCTTTCCTGCACTCGCGTCTGGCGGTGGCGGTGCAGGCAGGTGTCCCGACGGATACCCTGGGTCGGTGGATGACGGCGATCGAGTCCGCCGCACGCACCGGGGAGTACCTGTTCAGCTTCACGCAATACGGGGTCCAGGGGACCGTTCCACGAGAGTGCCCTGAACCGTGAAGGAGGTTATCTTGACTCCCAGCTCATTTCCGCGATCGGGACTGCCGGGATGGGGGCGTTTTCCCACACACCTTGAAGCCCGGGTTTGCGGATCGACTGATGGGGTTTGAGGAACAGGTAGATCGCGGCCGCGTCATCCGCCAGGAGGCGCTGGGCATCGCCCAGGAGAGCGTGGCGTCCCTGCCGGCTCTGTGTTGTCTCGATGCGTTCCCAGAGGGCATCGAACTCCGGGTTGTGGTAGTTGAGGTAGTAGTCGTCGCGGGCATAGATGTCGATATCGAAGGGTTCCACGTGGGAGATGAGCGTGAGCTCGTAGTCGCGGTCCTCGAATACCTGCCCGAGCCACTCGCCCCAGCCGACACGCTCCAGCTCCACCTCGATGCCAACCGCCTCCAGATCGTCCGCGATATGCAGGCCTCCCCGTTGTGAACCGTACCGGTTCAAAGGCCGCAAGGTCGCTAGCCGCGTGTTGGGCGACTCACTCCTCTGCGCCAGATGGACTTGGTAGAGGGATGCTGCTGGCATCGGGCGCCTACTTTCTCCATGCTCAAGAACAATCTGAGAGCAAGTATCCAATTCAGGGTGTCATGAACACTTGCTATCCCCGCAGTTCAGGCACGTCATGCAGCCGTCCATCTGCACCATGGCCTTGACGTTGCACTTGCCGCAGAGGGCGGAGTTGGCGGGAAAGTCGCCTTCCTCGGGGGCCTCGGCGGCGGCGGCGTCCAGGGCCGGGTTGTGGCCGGCGAACTCGGCCTTCTTCTTGTCGATGAAGGCCTTCTGGTGCTCGTCCATTTCCTCGGGCTCGATCATGCCGATCTTCTTCAGGTGCGTCTCGATGACGTCACCCAGTTCGGCCACCAGGGAGGGCATGAAGCGCCCGCCCTTCTTGAAGTAGCCGCCGCGCGGGTCGAACACAGAGCGTAGCTCTTCCACCAGGAAGGTGCAGTCGCCGCCCTTGCGGAACACCGAGGAGACGATCCGCGTGAGCGCGACGATCCACTGGAAGTGGTCCATGTTCTTGGAGTTGATGAAGATCTCGAACGGCCGCCGGATCTCGTGATCCGTGCCGGGGTTGAGCACGATGTCGTTAATGGTGACGTACAGCGCGTGCTCGGACAGCGGCGTCTTGATCTTGTAGGTGCTGCCCTCGAGCTCGTTGGGGCGCTGCACTGACTCGTGCATGTGCTCGATGTCGTCGGCGTTGGCGGCCTCGCCGGTCTCGGGGGCGCTCTTCTTCGCCTCCTCGTCCTCGGGCTTGGCCACTTCGTAGCCCACGATCTTGCTGTCGATCTTGATAGCCATGTCGTTGCTCCTCCGTGGGCTCAGAATTTGCCGTAGTAGCCTTCTTTCAGTGCGTCGTAGAGGTTGGCGGCGGTGTGCATTTCGCCGTCATACTCGATCTCGTCGCCACCCTGGGCCTCGACAATGCTGCCGTCGGCCAGCTCGAAGCGGTAGGTGGTGTTGGCGAGATCCTCCTCCTTCACCAGCACGCCCTGGAACGCTTCCGGGTTGAAGCGGAAGGTGGTGCAGCCCTTGAGCCCCTGTTCATGGGCGTACATGTAGATATCCTTGAAGTCCTCGTAGGGGTAGTCCGTGGGGACGTTGGCCGTCTTGGAGATGGAGGAGTCCACCCACTCCTGGGCCGCGCCCTGGATGTCCACGTGCTGCTTGGGCGTGACGTCGTCGGCGGTGATGAAGTAGTCCGGCAGGCCGGCGCTGTTGGCATCCGCCGCCTGGGGCAGGCCCTCGGCGTCGATGAAGGAGCGGTAGGCCAGCAGCTCGAAGCTGAACACGTCCACCTTCTCTTTCGAC